>DATNQT010000106.1:0-2324 GCA_036703885.1 Candidatus Sericytochromatia bacterium | reverse complement strand
CAGCCCCTTTTCCTTCAAACTAGGTGTTGGACAGGTGATCAAAGGTTGGGACGAAGGACTCAGTACGATGAAAGTTGGCGGTCGTCGCCAGCTAATTATTCCCCCGGAGTTGGGTTATGGTCCCCGTGGCGCGGGTGGAGTAATTCCGCCAAACGCGACGCTGATTTTTGATGTGGAACTGCTGAGAATTAGCTAATTTAATCCGCCTCTCCCAGTTGGTTCAGTAGTGCTGAGATAAAAGTACTTCCGGCGCACTTCCAACTCAGCACTGTTTTGGTAGAATCATCACCGATTGGGAGAGGCAAGGTTACGGAAACGAGTAAACTGCGGGTCAAACAATAACTTCACAACCCCTGTGGGACCGTTTCGATGTTTGGTAATAATAATTTCCGCAATACCGCGATCGGGAGTGTCTGGGGAATAATATTCGTCCCGGTAAAGCATAATAATTAAATCAGCATCCTGCTCAATGGAACCTGACTCTCTCAAATCAGACATCATGGGTCGCTTGTTGGTACGAGCTTCCACGCCTCGACTGAGCTGAGATAACGCAATGACTGGCACACCAAGTTCACGGGCTAAACCTTTAAGACTTCGCGTAATCCTGGATATCTCCTGTACACGGTTTTCACTACCGTTGCCTTCCATCAATTGTAAGTAATCGATCAAAATTAATCCCAACTGGCTGCCTTGTTCTGCCTGAAGACGCCGTGCTTGCGATCGCATTTGCATCACCGTCTGGTTGGGGGTATCGTCAATATAAATCGGCAACTCCGATAACGTTCCTAAGGCATGGCTCAACGGTTCCCACTGATTCTGACTAATTCGCCCAGTCCGCAGATAGTTACTTTCAATTCCCGCCTCACTGGCTAAGAGGCGCTGCACTAACTGCTCCTTTGACATTTCCAAGCTAAAAATCGCTACAGGCAATTTTTCAGCAATATTACGAGCAATCCCCATAGCGAAGCTCGTTTTCCCCATTGATGGTCTGCCTGCCACGATAATCAAGTCAGAACGCTGGAACCCTCCGGTCATCGCATCCAGGTCGTAGAAATTAGAGGGAAGACCGGGTAGCGCTACTCCATCGTGGCGAGTTTCTATCTCCTGAAAGGTTTGAATTAGCGTCTCCGAAATCGGTGTCAGACCTAGCTTAGGACTGGTCTGGGTAAGGCTGAAAACCTTTTGCTCGACGCGATCGAGGATAGTGTCCAACTCCGTAGAGGTTTCGTAACCTAACTGAACGATCTCGTTACCAACTTGAATAAGTTGGCGGCGCAGGTACTTGTCCGTCACCAACAATGCATATCGGTCAATATTAACCGCTGACACCGTGCGATCAACGAGCTGCGCTAACTTGCTCTGACCGCCCACTTTATCTAACAATTCGTGGTCATACAGCCAAGTGGTAACGCTCATCAAATCCGTTGGCTTACCTTGGCTATGGAGGGCTAAGGCGGCTTTATAGATTTGCTTATGGGCATTGATGTAGAAGGCGTCGCAAGAGAGCAAGTCAGCCACCCGACCAAGGGCATCGGGGTCTAACAAAATACCGCCGAGAATCGACTCCTCAGCATCAACGTTTTGAGGGGGTAGAGAATTGCTAAATGTAGAAAAATTCAGTTCTTGAGCCATAGTCAGGGCAGCGATCGCACACTTTACCAGCTTAATGAATGAAAGGGTTGAGTGACCGCTACGTAAGCACTACTCAACCCTTTGTTTTGACCTGACAAAACAGTCAACCCTGAAAAAGCAGGGTTATTCAGTTTTACAGTTGATTAATTGGGAGTAACCAAAATTTCTACTGTTGCCGTGACTTCCGGATGCAGCTTGACTTCTGCCTTGTAGGAACCCAGCTTGCTGATATCGGGTAGACTAATTCCACGGCGATCTACTTCCTGACCCGTAGCTTGTTGAATGGCTTCTGCCACTTCTGGGGCGGTAACAGTACCAAAGATTGCCTCATCTTCACCCACTTGCTTGCGGATAGTAAAGCGACCAATGGTTTCCAGGGCTGTCTTTTGAGCTTCGGCTTGCTGCTTCTCTTCTAACAAGCGCTGCCGTTCTTTCTCTCTACGCCGCTCAACTTGCTTGAGAATGCCAGGGGTGGCACGAACCCCAATTCCTTTAGGAACTAGATAATTACGAGCATAGCCGGGAGCGACTTCAACTAGATCGCCAGTTTTTCCTAGCTTGCTAACGTCTTGATTTAAAACTAATTGTACGCGCTTCGCCATTGTCTTTAGTTTGGGTACGGACTGCTTGAAAAAGTGATATTTTCCAGAACACTTCATAGTACGAAAATTTGGTGCGCGATCGCAACTAGG
>DATNQT010000105.1:0-4064 GCA_036703885.1 Candidatus Sericytochromatia bacterium | reverse complement strand
AAACATGGGGGGATTCTCAAAAGCTTGGGGTTGGTTGCTAAAGTCAGCTGCCATCCAGCGGGCTAAGGCGGCGATATCAGTAGAATGGGTCATTAACTAATTCAAAATAGGCATCGAACTTCATTATTGTAAAACTCAGGCTGATGCTAACTGCATGACATTGCTCAAACTTGGAATTTGCAAGGAGGGTAATCTCACATCTTGCACCATAGCCTCAGAATGGAATTCTGGGGCTATAAAAACGAAGTCCGCCTGCGCGGACTAACGGAAAATCAAGATTTTGGTAACCCGCGTAGGCGGGTGCGAGTTTGTGTAGCTGCGGTTTCAACCGCCAGGTGCAAGATATGAGTAATTCCAAGTCATGCAAGAAGTCTAGTCAAAATGCAGTTGGGGTTGTTTAAGCCATGTAAAGCAGAAGGTTGCTCCCGCACCAAGCTCTGACTCCAGCCATACCTTGCCACCTCGACTCTCAACAATTTTTTTAACGATGGAGAGACCAACACCCGTTCCTTCAACTTTATCTCTAGCTTCCAGCCGTTGGAAGATGCCCCAGATCTTATTGTGAAACTCCGGTGCAATTCCAGGACCATTGTCTTCAATGGCAAACTCGTAGTATTTCCCTCCATCTCGAACGCTGACCTGGATACAAGTATCCGTACCTTGTGCATACTTAATGGCATTGCTCATTAAGTTCATTAAGACCTGCTCTAGTGGTATTTTCTCGGTCTTCAAAGTCGGCATTCCTGGCTCGACAACAATTGAAATCCCTGGTTGCGGGGCAAGTAGTTCAATTAAATCGCCCAGTAAGGTTGAGACATTTACCGTTTCCACCTGTTGTAGACGACCTGCACGGGAATATTGCAAAATTCCATCAATTAGCGCTGCCATGCGGTGGACACGCTTGCGCATCAGGTGTAGGTGTTCGCGGGAGTCGTCATTAATTTTATCGGCAAGGTCTTCTTCAAGCCACTCGGATAAATTAGCGATCGCCCGTAGGGGTGCTTTCAGGTCGTGGGAAGTTACATAAGCAAATTGATCTAATTCCTGGTTGCTGCGCTTTAGTGCTTGGGTAAGATGGGCAAGTTCTTCAGCTTTTTTCTCAATCTCTTGCCGCGTTCGTACCTGCTCCGTCACCTCTACGGCGTGGGTCATTATCCCATAAACTTTACCTTCTGCATCCACAAGCGGCTGATAGACAAAATTCCAGAAGCTCTCCTCCTGTACTCCATCGCCGTTCCGGTCGAACACGGCTCGCATCTCATTACCGATGAATGGCTCACCCGTAATATAAACCTGATCTAACAATTGCACGAAGCCCTGTGCTTCTAGCTCAGGAAACGCTTCGCTGGCTGTTTTTCCTATGACATCGCGGTTACCAATTAGCTGTAGATACAGTGGGTTAGCCGTTTCTGTAACATGGTTGGAACCACGGGACGTTGAAATTGCCGCTGGGGCTTGCATGAAAACGCGGTGGAGTTCGGCGCGTGCGGCTTCAGCTTCTGCCAAAGCGCGATCGCGTGCTTCCTGAACTTGCTTAGTTTCGGTGATATCCGTGTGTATACCTATCCATTCCCGAATACTGCCATCGGGTTCCAGTATGGGGACGGCACGAATGCTCATGTAACGATATTCACCATCGTGACGCCGCAGACGATGTTCTCCTGCACAGAGGCAGCGTTTGGCAAGTGCATCTGCCCACGTCTGCTTTGACTGGTGTTGGTCGTCTGGGTGAACGGCGTTAAGCCACCCCCATCCTTTATACTCCTCGTAAGCTTGTCCCGTGAAAGCACTCCACCCAGGCTGTTCGCTGATGACTTGCCCATCAGCATCGGTATCCCAGGTCAGCTGAGAGTTGACCTCCATGAGCAAACGATAGCGTTCTTCGTTGTTGAGGAAGGCTTTTTTCTTGGTTTCTAGCTCAATACTGTCGGTCTTTATGGGTGATGGTTGCTCTGGGCTTTCCTGAGTTTCCTGCTGCAACGTTGTTACCACTGGCGCTGGAGAAGTGGTACTAAGGCGATCGCTCTTTTCAGGCATATAACTAACACTGTAGGCTATTGCTTTCCTCAGCCTCTCGTGGCGCTATTGATAACTCGGTTTTACTCATGAGCGAGTCTGCTTCCTGATCTGAGCTTTGGATGAGATGAATTTTTGCGCCTAGCAAGGGCGTTTTAGATAGTACCTGTCCTTCTATCGGGAATGTATCTAGCTTAGGTCTGACTTTATTTAGAGGAAAGAATATCTTAGCGATCGCTTCTTTTGTTCCGTAAAACTGAAGTCCTTCTGAGGACGGAAGTCTCCTTGATACAGGAAACTTATGAGAAATTTGAACCCATCTGAAGGAAGATGCAAGGCTAATTAATATTTTTTTACTATGCACAAGGTTAATGACCGAAGTTAAAAATTCGGAGCGATTGCTATTAAAAGATTAAGAGTTTACACTCCGTAATTTTTATAGCAAGCCGTACAACTTACTAGAAGTTGTCATGATACCTAGTAAATAATTGATGGAGAATTGAAATGAATCGAGTAACTTCTTGGCTGAAGAACATTAGCTTACGTCAGGTTTTCGCCGTTGTTCTAGCAGCTTTTACCTTTCTAGTAATTCCGGCTTTCAGCTACAACAAAGCAGTTCAAGCACAAGCAGATACACTAATCGCTGATAATGATTCCTACACAGTAGACAGCGCAACTATTAAAAGAATCCAAGATAAGGCTGAAGATTTAGGCGATCGCGCCGAGAGACCAATTGGTGATACTGGCTTAAAAAATATTAAAAAGCTTGGTGAAAACATCCCCGAAACCATCGACCTTAATGCCCGTCAAGGCTTCGTTGGTGGCGACCCCAATAAGCTTGATAATGAGGGCGTTAAAGAGCGAGTCGATAAGGCTGTTGAGGGTACGAAGCGGGCAATAAAAGATGCTACGTCATGAGCAACTACAGTCTAATTAGCTGAGATATCTAATGGCTTAACTTGATAATAGAATCAGGGCTTATGCCATTGCGATCGCCCGAAGGCGAAATCCTCGACTTCTTAGAGAAGTCGGGGATTTGAACTACTGATATCTCACAATTTAAACAAGACTAAATTAATTGTTAGAAGCGAACGGGATTAAAACTTATCTGGCATCCACGGTTCTGAACCTGTAAAAAGCTGCGTTGCGGTGGAAATAGCAACATCGGTGGCAGAAATTTGACCCATTAATTGCAATTGATAAGGTGAAAATAATCCTGTATAAAGTGGTGCTAGCGCCCTAACATCCAGTTGCAACTCACCGTTTCCTCCTGTGGTTACTTCACCTTGCCCGTTAGAAACCGTCAAGACAAACTTCCCGTTATTTTCCAGAAGTAAATCATCCCGAACATCCAAATGTAACTGAGCTTCTACTCCCCTTGGATAGCCTCGTTTTTCCAAGGCTTTGGGCACATCAATTACTCGTAGGAGCCAGCGCTCTAAACGGTGAACACTATCAGTCTGTTCTGGAAGTAATAGTAGCAGGGGGTCAAGGGTGGAGCTGCGCCAAATTACATTATGAGCAATTGAGCGATGATCGGCTAAAAATAGCCAAAGACGCTTACCTGCTGCTGGCGTTAAAGCTACCCAGTCTTGAATCTTTAGATTGTAGTCAAGGTTGTTGCGATCGCTTTCTGGTTCTTGGGTAAAAACGATGTAACCTTCAGGTTGAGACCGAGAACCAACTAAATAGATATACCTTACTTCATCGGGTCTCTGCTGAAGGAGTAAATCCCACATTGTTAGATTTCGTTCCAAGTTCCCATTGTTTTTAATCGCCCATTGGTGGTGAACTGCTTGGAAGACTTCAGGGGAAGTAAGTGCAACCCGTTGCATTGAAAGGGAACGAATTTCTCGTATAGCTGCAAGTTGGATACTTTCAATGGGCAACTCCCAATGACAACACGTTCCCGCTTGTTCGTACCCCACTTTTCGATAAGGGCGTTGGGTGGCAGCATAGAGAGCAGAGAGGGGCACACCCTTTGCATGGAGTTCTTTAAGGGTATGGGTGAGTAATGCCGCCGCCGCACCCGTACCGCGAGACTCTGG
>DATNQT010000104.1:0-4480 GCA_036703885.1 Candidatus Sericytochromatia bacterium | reverse complement strand
ACGACTAAATTTAGGGTGGGATAGTTTTTCATTAAAGTTCCCAGGCTTTTTATGCCTCGATTGATTTCGGCAGTGTTCCCGAAGGTTTCTGGCAGGGAAAGATCCATAATAATGAGATCAGGCTCAAATGCTTTGACCTGTTGCAGAGCATCCTGGGTTGTTTTAGCGGTAAGGATTTCGGCTTCTGGGTACTGCCGTTTCAGCAAGTCGAGCGTTCCGCTTAAGATTAGTTCGTGGTCATCCACTACAAGTATTTTGAGTGTGCCTTGTTCTGGTAAATCATGGCTCATTGTTGAAACCTCGAAGTTGGCAAAATTATTATATCTCATGACATTAGGTAACGATGGGGGGATCGCTCGAAAAATTAATGTTTTTCGTTTAAATCCCATTCACTTGACATCTTGCCGCAATGCCAATAAGGGGGTTATCTGGGAGTTATTCGTGGGCTGGGGGCGGGTTTATTTAACCTGTTGGCTACGTTTTGTAGCTTTGGCAAAAGGGTCTCTACAGGTTTATAGAGAATGGTAAAATATCTTGGATTCACTGTAGTTATGTGCTCGCCAGCAGCAAAGTTAATAGCCTTCTTTTTTTGTTGACTTTAATCTTTCTAGCAGCCTGGTATAGTTTTGATTGTCTACTCCCTTGCTGATATAAGATTATGTACTCCTGATCTCTGAGTTCGCGTCTTTTGAATCGAAAGCGGTTCATTACAATACAAATTCTCCGGGTTGGATTGCCTGCGATTTGAATCGCAACTTACTCTAGCTCATTATGCCTAAACTTTCTTGACCCCATGTGTGTTTTTGATTGATTTAAGTTTTTTTGTTTCAGTTAATGAGTGAAACAAATGGTGGATTTAAGTGATGAACTTGGTTTCCTTTTATATGATATAGAAATCAGCTATACAATATATTTCACAAGCGTGCCAACTCGATCGCATAAGTGTGCAATTTGGTTAGTAAACTACTACAGCCTGCTTCAAAAGGGCTGATAGCGTACTGAAAAGTAGATACCCTTATCTTGCAGCGAGTTTCCCTCATCGCTAACTGAAATTAAGGGAATGCCGTAGTCTAGGCGCAACGATAAATCGGGGGCTGCCTGCCAGCGCAAACCCAGTCCTAAACTGGCAATTGTAGCTGGGTCAGGGTTAATATCTCGATTGTTCCAGACGGTTCCGATTTCAAAAGAAGGCGCTAACTGGAGTCTGCTGGAGTCTGAGGCGAGGGGAATGCGAACTTCAACTGAACCCAGGATGCCATTGTCGGCAACGAGTTGGTTTTGTCGGTAGCCGCGAACTGTATCGGCTCCACCAATACTGAAGCGTTCTAAAGGTAGCAAAGAATCAGGAGTTAACTGAGCATCAATTCGCGCTACTAGCAAATTTCTGGATGATAACTGCTGCACCCACTGAAATTGTCCCAACCAAGAAAAGAATCGCCCGTCAGTACCCGTCTCGTTAATGGTTGCATCAAAGGCATCTATCCCTAGACTCAATTGAGAGCGGGCGGCTAAAACTCGTCTTGTACCGCGATCGACCCAATCTTGAGAAAACCGAATTACTGTAACTTTAGATTCGCCTTTTTCAGGACCTACTGTGAAGGAAAAGGGCCTATCCTCGAGGATATACGTTTGGCTGCGACGCCGATCTAAACCTAAGCTTAATGCCAATTCACGGGTTGGTGTTCTGGTAATGGGCTGGCGGAAATTGAGGGAATAGGTTTGAGTCTCGCTTCTAATACCGATATCCCGGAACTCTCGTTCAATAATTCGGCTATCGCCCTTATTATAGCGGAAGTTAAGAGCACCGTTACGAGCATTCATGGGGATGGTATAGTTGATGTCGTAGAGGTCGAGTCCTTCAGTACGACCGTATTGGGCTGCTAAGCGATCGCCAAATCCCAACACATTATCATGGCTGACTTCTACGCTGCCTTGGAGGGAACCAATACTGGGAGATTGGTTGTTGTCTACGCCAATCGCAGCGTGAAAGGCGGGTGCTTCTTTGAGAGAGACTCGTAAGATATTACTCCCCGGATTGCTGCCTGCTACTAACTCGGCATTTACTCTCTCAATGAGGGGATCGAGTTGCAACAGTTGCAAAGCTTCTTCTAGGCGTTGCCGGTTTAAGGGGGTAGAGGTGGCCTGTTCGAGGCGCGATCGCACGTATCCTTCTCGCAATCGATTTAACCCACCGATTTCAATCTGCTTGATTTCGCCCTCTACCACTTGAATTTGGACTATACCACTATTGAGGTCTTGATTGTTGGGCAGAAAGGCTCCAGAGGTAATGTAGCCGTTTTTAATATAGAGTTGAATAATCGCCGATCGCAGTTCGAGCAACTCTTCAAACGTGACTGAACGGTTCTCGTAAGGCTGAATTAATTTAGCAATTTCGTCCTCTAATACGGTGTTTCCCAGCACTTCTACTTTTTTGATGAAAAAGCGATCGCCCGATGGGGAAGTAACTTCAGGTGATTCTTGAGTTGGGGGAGTTTGCAGTTCGGGTTCCGGTGGTGGTGAAGGCGTTTCATCAGGGAGAGGACGGGGTGTTTGAGAGGGATTGGGAATCGTTTGTTCGATCGCCTCAGGTGCGCTTGGGGGAATGGTGACACCTGGTGGCGGTGCGGATTGAGCGATCGCACTGAGGGTAAAGCAAGCTGAGGTTGCGATGCAAGAACCTGAAATGACAACCCACCTGAAGATTGGGTACATATTTATGTTATTGAATTAAGGACACTCTCGACTCAACACGACTTTCCCATTAGGCAGTCGATACACGCCTTGGGGTTCTACAATGGGGTCGCCTTTCTGCCAAGGGCGATTTGGGTTGATATTTGTGGGTGTGCCATCACTGGGTAGAGTTTCTATGTCTACTGTGGGAAAGCTCGACATCTGGGCATCTCCGGGGCGCTGCGGGAAGCCACCAGTCCCTATAATGGTGAAGCTTCCCCTCGTTGGTTGATTGCGGCGGACAATGCAGCTATTGGCTAGCAGGCTGTCGGTGTCAATCTGATTTTCTGGTAACTCGGTGAGGCTGTTTTGGATAAAGCTGACATCGGGTTTGATGATGACTCCATTGACAGCGCCACTGGCATTGACATCGACTTGGTTATTGTTCTCAAGGGTATCGGGGTCAGTGCCTTTCGGTGCAGGGCGATAGTTTTCGCCGAAGAAAGCCGGAGTATTGAGGGTGATGTCTCCGCCTCGACCATCACGGGCAAAAGCCAAGATGTCACTATCATCGAAAGCGAGGATGGAGTCAGCCGTTAGATTGATGTTGCCACCGTTGTCAGCACCAAAGGCAACATTACTTCTGATGTCAGAGTCACCAAACAAGCGGATATCTCCAGCTGTGATGGTGATGACACCTCCGGCAGACTGAGTGGTGGAAGTTGCGAGCGTGCCATTTGTGGCTGTTAGGTTCCCGGTGTTAATCCTGATTTCACCAGCATTACCACCACTTGGAGATTTGTCTGTAGACTGAGCCAGTAAACTTGCCTGATTTAGGTTTACAGATTGTGTTGCGTTCACGATGATGTCACCCGCTTTAAAGTTAGTCTGAGTTTGGGCATCTAAAACGGCTCCATTAGCTACGCTCAAGGTGTTGGTTGTAACGTTGATGTCGCCACCCTCACCCATGCCTCCGGCTTCCACACTGCTGAATACCCCACTGCTTTTTCCATTGCTACCCACCCCAACAAAAGAAACCGCATTGCGGACAAGTATATTCACATCGCCCCCATTCCCTTGTCCAGAAGTACTGGCAATCAGTCGAGCACCATTGGTTACAGCAAGCGACCCCGCTGTTATCTGAATGTTGCCTCCATTACCAACGCCATCAGCAAGCACTTGGCTGCCTATGCCAGTGACTTGTGTGCCAGTTCCCACTCCATCTAGGGAAACTATATCAGTAGCCCTAATCGTCACATCACCAGCATTTCCCTGTCCGGACGTATTGGCAACCAAGGTAGCCTCACTGGATACAGACATTGTGCCTGTAGTGATATCAATGCTGCCTCCATCGCCCACTGCACCCGCAAGCACTTGGCTGCCTATGCCAGTGGAAGATCCTTCCAGCGAAACGGCATCAATGGCACTAATCGTCACATTGCCAGCATTTCCCCGTCCGGAGGTATTGGCAACTAAGGTCGCGCCTCCGGATACAGACACCGAATGGGCAGTTATATTAATTTGACCTGCCTGACCCTCAGCCGTAGATGCTACTACACTTTCCGCATTGCTACCTATCCCCTCGAAGGAAACTCGATCGCGGACGATTATATTCAAATTCCCCGTATCCCCGTTTCCAAAGGTGTTGGCTCCCAATTTAGCGCCATTAGTTACAGCAAGCGATCCTGCCGTGATGTTGATATCACCCCCCTTGCCCATCGCTCCAGTAAATACCAAATTCTCGATAAAGCTAGCCTCAGTAAGGTTTATTGCTCCTGTGGCATTAATCGCAATGTCTCCGGGATTGCTG
>DATNQT010000103.1:0-1741 GCA_036703885.1 Candidatus Sericytochromatia bacterium | reverse complement strand
TCCCCAATAGATTTGCTAGCCTTCTGTAACGAACTCGTAGAAAGTCTCCAACTGAGTGCAAGTCCCCACTACGCCATCAATTTTGTAGGACAGTGTAACTGCACCAATTCCCAGATGGATAAAAAACTGCTGGGGCATATTTTTACCAATTTGCTCTCAAATGCAATTAAGTATTCCCCCCAAGGAGGCAGTGTCCAATTCAATCTCCTTTGCACCTCCTCTTCAGCAGTCTTCCGTATTCAAGATACTGGTATCGGCATCCCTTCAAAAGACATCGAAAAAGTGTTTGAGTCTTTTGGGCGAGCTAGCAATGTTGGTACTATTCCTGGTACCGGACTGGGATTGGCGATCGCTAAGAAATGCGTGGACTTACACGGAGGTGAGATTACTGTAGAGAGTGAACTTGGAGTAAGCACAACATTTACTGTTACCCTACCTTTGAACGAGAGCATCTTATAGCAAAGTGCTGAGTGCTGAGTGCAGAGTAAAAACATAGTAGTTTTGGGGTGCGGGGGCACTCAACACTGTCAAGATCCTATGTGACTACTGCTATAAAAGACCAGACCTAATACAGGCAGCACTTACGCAGTGAAGCTAATTGTAGGGTGCGTTGCCGGACACCCTACGCCATTGCTACAGTATTACGGAGAATTTTGCGTAAGTCCTGACAGGTAAGCCGTGATGCACCTCGCCGTTCAACCCGCTAAGTCCTGAGCTTTCCTTTAAGCAACGGCAGCGTTTACCAAACCCTGGACAACATCTCGGTCAAAGAGTACAACTTTTTGATGTTCTGGGAACTGTCCCTGCTCGAAGCAGACAGCGGATTGACCCAAGATTTCACTGAACAGAATCTGCTGAAATAAAAAGTTATCGGTAAAAGACATGATGTGACGAGCGCTAGCACACTCTCCCTGCCAGCTAAAGCCCACATTCAGTTTGACATGATGCATATCATGAACAGCTCGGAACATCATGTTAATCTCCGAACCTAGCAGCTCTGATTCATTAAAATGAGTGCTGATTAGTAGATTTCCCTGGTTAACATCAGCGCGAAGATTTTCAAAGCACACCTCTTGCCCTCTTAAGTAAGGCTGGAAGTCAACATACTGAACGTTTATCCCTTGCAGTTCTACTTGCGCTAGGTTGATGACAAATTGACGAAAACTCCTCAATAGGTTAGCAGGTACTTTGTAAGCTGGAGCTGCGATGTAATACCTAGCTATGTCTTCAATATTCATAACAATCCCTCGCAGATTCGGCTCTTTCACTCTTAAAGTCAAAAAATCAAACCATCTAAAGGTGTGACTTGTATTACAATCTTGAACTTGCGGAGCCGCCAAAACGACGAGGTAATCACCTAAACGTGGGTGTAACCCTTTCTGTAAAGAGAATGTAAAGTTATGATGAAGATACAGTAAATATACGGAAACTCTCTGCTGCCCTGTTCTAGCTGAGAAAGCAGCTAAAGGCTCGTGGAGTGCAGAGGAAGGACGTGTCTTGTAACGCAGCAAAATATCCTTACATACAAGATATTCTGACCCTTATCTTTAAGGAAGAGGGTTCTCTCCCCCGATTCCCAAAAGTAAAGTAACGCCTTTTTCGGTTTCTCCCCGTCCACTCCCTAGGTGCTGAAGCTAACAAGGGCAATCCGAGGATGATAAGCTAACAAATGCGTTTGAAAACTATTTAAGGTAAAGATTAGATGACTGGCTCAACCCAGGTTCCCTACCTTTTACGGGCT
>DATNQT010000102.1:0-8130 GCA_036703885.1 Candidatus Sericytochromatia bacterium | reverse complement strand
GCGGGAAACGAACCTTCTTCTTGAGGGTAGTAAATTTTAACGGGAATTTCGCGATCGCGCCACTTATCCTTGAGAATGAATTTATCTACAACTTCAACAGGAGTTGCCCCAGAAATAGCTTTTCTGTAAAAGCTCGATGAGGAAGCTGGATATGACAAGTTTTAGTCCTCGTTACTCTCTCTAACTCTATTTTTATCGGTAAGTTGAGTGATGGGAGAAAGTAATTTAATCTCTCGCTGGGTTTCATCCAGGATTGCCTGAAGCCAAACTTGCCGATACTGAAGTTGTTCCTTACGTTGCTGAACTTCCTCCAGCGTACTAGAACCGAGAAGTAATTCAGGAGTAGTAGGGAGTTGCGACCATTTATGAAAATTGTCAAGAAAGTCTAGTAATGTTCCTGGAGGAGCTACAGTTGAGTCGTTATCCTCGCTTGCTGGTACTTCAGCCTCCACACTTGAGTTACTCTCAGACGTAAACTCCAAGTTGTGGATGATTTGCATCAGTTTATGCTGTAAATTTTCCTTCTCTTTTTCCTGTTCTGCTGCTTTTTGCTGCGCTTCGTTAAGTCTGGCGTAGATTGCGTGAGTCATCTGGTTAAAACTTTCTGCCAGTTGCCCTAATTCATCGGGCGAATAGACTGTAGCCCGAACACTCAAATCCCCTTGAACTACTGCCTGAAACTGAGCCTGAAGATTATCGATGCGGCGGTTAATCTGATTAATGGTAATGCGGCTCAATAGCAAAGTCGTTCCTCCTACAGTAATCCCTGTAACTAAGGCGGCTAAAGCCAGATTGAGCCACTGGGATAAGGCAGTAGGTGCAAAAATTTGGAGGGCAACAAGTACGGCTAGGGCTGAAATAACTGTAGCTGAAATTGCGATCGCAAACAGTTGGCTTTTAAGAGACGCATTTTCAAAAGCAGTAAACCCTCCTTGACTACCTCTGGATACCGACTCAACCGCCTGACTCTCAGCAGGAGTAAAACTGGGTAATTGCTCTGAAGTACTCAATGATTCTCCATGCTCTTGAGGTTTTTGCATAAAAAAGTCAGAATTCAGGTGCTTAATTTCAGATAATGAACGAGCTATGACGGTTGTGTGTCTTGCTGACGAGCCAAACGAGCTTCTTGGAAGCTTTTACGCCGACGCTGGTAAGCTTTACCTACTCGCTGAGCCGCAGCCGCTTTATAGGAAGATACTACTTCTTGCTCTCTCTCCTCATCGTCCTCCCATCCTTCATCATCTTGTGCTAACAGTGTTTCCCACTCTGGCAGCTCATCCAGCGTATCACCTGCCTCAGCCGCTAGCAGTGCCGCAGCCCGGTACTCGTCTGTCGCTTCCTTTGATAAGCCCTGATGCTGGTACAGATCTCCCCAAAGTTGATGTATTCTTGGTTTAAAGGCTTTACTTTGGGGCATCTGCTTGAGAAGCTTAGTCGCCTCTTCCAGTTGGTTCTCTTCGATTAAGGCTTTGACCAATCCCAATTTAGCCGCAGGTCGAATGTCTGGTTTTAATTCCAGGACTGTCTGAAATGCCTCCTTAGCAGCACTATATTCTCTGAGTTGCAGATAGATACGACCTAACGCTTGGTAGGTGGGCCATCTTGTGGGAGCGATATTTACTGCCGATTTGAGTTCGGAGAGGGCTTCTGCAAGCTTTCCTTGCCTTTGATAGAGTCTAGCCATTAGCAAGCGCACCGATATGATCTGAGGATCTAAGCGTTGAGCCTGACGCCACTGCTGTATTGCCTCATCATATTTTCCTTGTCGCACCAGAACCCGACCCATACCCTGATAAGCCTCAGTAAAATAGGGATCGATATTGATAGCCGTCTGAAATTTTTCCAAAGCTTGTTCAAAGTCACCCTGTCTAAGATAAACCCGTCCAGCACCAACTTGAGCCTGAGGCATCAAGGCATCCAGTTGCATCACCGTATAGAAACGTCTGAGAGCTTCCTCATCGCGTTTTAGCCTGAACAGCATATTGCCCGCACCGAGTTGGGCAAGTTTGGAGGCTGGATTGTTTTGTAAAATTGATTCAAATTGTGATAGAGCCTCGTCAAAGCGCCTTTCCTTTGCCAAGCTGAATGCCAGCTTTAACTGTTCCCTATCATTTTTAACGATTCGTTTGACTTGGGGAGTGAAGTTCGTCATAGGGCTATTTAGCCTAACAATGAAATTTTGTAATGAGACAATTATGCCATCTGCTTATCCAGAAAAGCAAATTTATTAACTTTGTAAATAGTTGTAAAAAAAAGCTACATAGCTTTTTTTACTCCCATCCTTGATACCCTTATAAACTTAGGTTAAAATTAATCCTTTTATTGAGAGCTATGTAATCTTTGTAACTACTATAATATTTTATAAATTGGTCTTTAAAAAGTACAGGAATTTTTCTTCATTTTCTAAATTATTATTAATTGACAATCGCCCATGTATCTACCATTACAAAATTCTTTTCGTGAAGATCTGATGGTTACTCAGAAAACCAATTCTGAAGATCTGTCAAAGCGCTATTTAATCAAAGACCCAATTTCTGGAGAAACATTTGAATTTGGGGAAGAGGAGTACTTTTTATGCCAATCAATGAATGGAACTTCCAAACCTTCAGAAATAATAGCTGAATTTAAAACTAATTTTGGCCTCTCGCTTACTGAGGAAGATTTTAATGAATTTTCCAAGCAAATTGTCGAATTTGGACTTTTGGAATCCTTCAAGAGCAAGATTCCTATTCCTACAATTGTTTCGAGAGATAATTATTTAGAGAAAGCTTTGGAATTTACACTACAAGAGAGTCCACATATAACTATAACAGATGATAGAAAACTAGAAACCAAAGCAAAACAACAGCCAAAGAAAAATAAAGTTGAACCAACTTACATTTGGACTCTTTCTAATCCTGCCCCTAAGTTTGCTTCCAGTGTATCTATTCTCAGACCTTTCCGGCGATTGTTTATCCTATTAGTTTGGGCACTTATTCCAGGTCTTCCCCTTGCTTTATTGACCTTTTTTAATAATCAATCCATCTTTTTGCGAGACTTAGTTACCTCCGTGGAGCCACTTCCTTATTTGACAGTCTATCTCTTTAATATAACGATCGCTAGTTTAACGGCTAAGGTAGCTCAAGGTCTGGTTTTTGCTTATTACGGTGGGAGGGTAAAAAAGTTCGGGTTAGTTCTTGCTGCTGGATTTTTGCCCCGTTTTTATCTGGATAGAGAAGGAATGTGGCAGCTCAAACGCGAACAGCAGTTGTGGGTTTTTGCTACTCCGTTGGTTGACAGGCTTGTCTATTTTGTTTTTGCAGTTTTGATTTGGCACTGGACTCGCAGCACGGGAACCGATTTACGGACTTGGGTTCTTTTATTAGCTCATGCTAGTTTTATAGACTTCCTGCTAGACGGCTGTCCACTTTGGCCGGTGGACGGCTATGTATTTATGGTTGCTTACTTGCGTCTTCCTCCTGACTTTATCCAACGCTCTTATCTGATTTGGGAGATGGTACTCAAGCGTCGCCCCTTGCCACAAGCTTTATCTTTCAGAGAAAAATGGGCATTACTCGTGTATGCGCCAGTGGCAGTAATGTTTTGGCTATCGATGGTAATTCTCATTGCTTTTGCTATGGCAAAAGGATTGACCGAAAATTTCTCTGGTATTTTTGGTAGAGCTACGGCAGGAATACTAATCTTTGTAGTACTCGCAGCGGCTTTACGTCAGCCGATCGCATTTTTTAGGAAAAGATTAGGCAATACACCTCCATCTGTTCAGTCTTCTCCCGCCGATGCCTCTGTACTACTAAGAGAATCACCCCTGCGATTCAAAAAATTTAAGTATAAGAAAAAACGCTTAGTTCAGATATTTTTTCTAACAGTTTTTTGCCTATTACTTTTTTCCCCTTATCCCTATCGTCCTGGAGGACAAATTCAATTATTACCACCAACACAGCAGACCATTCAAGCTCAGGTAGATGGAAAAATTACCAAAGTCATCTTTAAAGGGGGCGATGGGCAGTGGATAAAATCAGGAACTCCAATTGCAGTAATGGAAGCGATTGACATAGAAAATAATGTCTTGATTCAACAAGAGCAAATAAAAAATCAGCAAGCTATTGTCGAAAAGCAGCAAGCCAATCTTAATAAGCTGCTAGCGACCCCTAGAAAAGAAGATGTAGAAGTCGCTAGACAGCAAGTCGAGGTGGCTAAACAAGACGTAGAAGTCGCTAGACAGCAAATCGAGGTGGCTAAACAAGACGTAGAAGTCGCGAAAAAGAAGCTTGATACGGCTATATCCAAAGCGGATTTTAGCTCTCGCGAGGTTACACGTTTTGAGGAGTTGTATAAGGGAGGTGTAGTTTCTCGACAAGTTTTTGAAGATAAGCAAAGGCTGTCTGAAACAGAGCGTATTAATGTAGAAGAAAATCGCCAAAATGTAGCCACTAAGCAGCAAGAGGTAGAGTCAAGCCAAAGAGAATTGGCGAGCAAGCAACAGGCTGTAGCCCAGAAGCAAGCCAATCTTGAGTTGGTGAAAAGTGGACCCTATCCCGATGATATTCAAGTTGCTCGCAAAGAACTTGAAGCCGCTCGTGCAGGACTGAATCGTCAGCAGCAACAGTTAAAATACGATCGCGAACAGCTTCAGCGCACTCAATTAGTAATGCCTATAGATGGTCGTCTAGTTACGTCCTATCTCGATCAGAAAGTTGGTACTTATCTAAAACAGGGACAGACATTTGCCGTCGCTGAGGATGACCGCTCCATTCGTGGGGAAGTCAGAGTGGCAGAGTACAATGTTGGGGAATTTGCCTTGGGCGCTTCGGTAGAAATTAAGCTTTTGGCTTATCCCAATAGACCCTTTATCGGTAAAGTAGTTTCTATCGAACCAGCGGCTTCTGCTGAGAATGCTCCTAGCACTACTATAAAAGAGCCAACAGCCAACATCACAGACCGATTTGTCAGGGTGATTGTAGATATTCCGAATCGAGAAGAAATCTTGAAATCATCCATGACTGGCTATGCAAAAATTACTGGAAGTACCAAACCCGTAATTGTGGCATTCACTCGTCCCATTATCCGCTTTATACAAGTTGAAATCTGGTCTTGGCTTCCTTGATTACAGGTTGATGTAACTAGGTCGGCACAATTAAAGTTAACTCCTGAGGGTCGTCATTAGTCCTTGGTCATTGGTCATTTGAAGGGCGAATTGCTATTAGCTCTTACGGGTAGTTTTGAATAGGTGTTAGGGGAGGCAAACTCGCCGCCTACCACCTAACACCTAACACCTTACTTACGCCACTTCGCCAACAGCTACCTGCACTCGTTCTTCAACAACCTTCACTACAAACGTGGGGATACTAACCGTTTCATCATCGAGGCATTGTCCGGTAAGTAAATTGAAGTTTTGCTTGTAAATTGGGGATGCAACTTTCGGGATACCGTTGCGATCGCCTACAATTCCCCTCGATAAAACAAACGCTTTGCTAAACGGGTCATAATTACTAATTGCAAAAAGCTCATCCTCACTTCCCACTCGGAAAATTGCCACTTGTTGACCTTTAACTAAGGCACATACTCCTGTATTCGGTGCGATCGCAGAAAGTAAGCAAACATCAACCCATATCGTACTCGTATCGCGAACTAATGATTGAACCATTGTGTTTTCCTGTTTACGTATTTTGTTTTTTGGAGGGCAAGGCGAGTTATATGCCTATCTGTAGCAGGCTATTGTGAAACACCAACCAGAGATTTCTCGTGTTCGTAAGCTGGGCGTTTTTGACCCCGCTCTTCTACATGAACAAGGCTTGGATCGGACAGATCAGAATTAACAAAGTGACGGAATCGCTTGACTTTTTCTGGGTCTTCAAGGGTTGCTTTCCACTCACATTGATAGGTATCGACCAGATGCGCCATCTCTGCTTCTAACTCAGCACAAATGTCCAGAGAATCGTCAATAATCACCTGCTTGAGGTAATCAATTCCACCTTCTAGTTTGTTGAACCAAGTTGCCGTGCGCTCAAGTCGGTTAGCAGTACGGATATAGAACATCAGGAACCGATCCAAATATTTAACCAGAGTTTCCTTATCAATATCCTCGGCTAACAAAATTGCGTGTTGAGGCTTCATGCCACCGTTGCCACACACATACAAATTCCAGCCTTTTTCAGTAGCAATTACGCCAAAATCCTTGCTTTGCGCTTCAGCACATTCACGAGTACAACCCGAAACAGCAGATTTTAGTTTGTGGGGCGATCGCAAACCTCGATAACGCAGTTCTAACTCAATCGCTAGACTTGTAGAATCTTGCACTCCAAAGCGACACCAAGTACTACCTACACAAGATTTCACAGTACGGAGTGCCTTACCATAAGCATGACCCGATTCAAACCCAGCATCTATCAATCGTTTCCAAATATGAGGCAATTGATCGACACGCGCCCCCAATAAATCAATCCGTTGTCCTCCTGTGATTTTGGTGTAAAGACCAAAGTCTTTAGCAACTTCTCCTATCACAATGAGCTTATCAGGTGTTAATTCGCCACCAGGAACTCGTGGGATCACTGAATAAGTTCCATCTCGTTGAATGTTAGCTAAGTAGTAATCATTGGTATCCTGAAGACTAACATGAGGCGTCTCCAAAATATGCTCATTCCAAGTAGAGGCGAGAATCGAAGCGACAGCAGGCTTACAGATTTCACAACCTTTACCCTGACCATGTTTTTGAATTAAATCATCAAATGTCAGGATTTTTTGTGTACGCACTAAATGATACAGTTCTTGACGGGAATAGGCGAAGTGTTCGCAGAGATGATTCTTCACCTCTATCCCCGCTTTCTTCATCTCAGACTTGAGCAAATCCGTCACTAGTGGTACGCAACCGCCGCAACCTGTTCCGGCTTTAGTGCATTTTTTGACACTAGCAACATCGGTAAAACTGTTCTCTTGAATAGCTGTACAAATCTGCCCTTTACTGACATTATTGCAAGAGCAAATCTGGGCGGTATCCGGTAAGCTTTCCACTCCCATGCCAACAGTAGCGCCCTTGCCTTCCCGTGGTGGCAGCAGCAAATCTTCTGGATGAGGTGGCAGGGCAATACCGTTCTGGGCAAACTGCAATAGTGTGCCATAGGCAGAAGCATCTCCTACCAGAATTCCACCCAGCAAACGGCTACCATCCTCATTGAGTACCAGTTTTTTGTAAACGCCCTGGATGGTATCAGTGATTGCGATTTCTCTAGCGCCAGGAGTTTTGGCAAAATTATCTCCAAAACTGGCAACATCCACTCCCAAAAGCTTAAGTTTTGTGGACATATCTGCACCAGTAAATGTGTTTGAGGTGATGTTGTTCAAAACATCTGCCGCAACGCCTGCCATTGTATAGCCGGGAGCAACTAAACCATAAATGCGATTCTGGTAGAGAGCGCATTCACCAATGGCATAAATGTCTGGATCGGAAGTTTGGCAATAGTCATTGATGATGATACCACCGCGATCGCCTATTTCTAATCCGCAACTTCTAGCAATTTCATCACGGGGACGAATTCCCGCAGAAAAGACAATCATGTCTGTTTCTAACTCGGAACCATCCGCAAAGGTCATTTTGGCGATTTTGCCATCTTTACTAATAATTTCGGTTGTTGATTTATTGGTATGAACCGAAACTCCAAGTTCTTCTATTTTGTTGCGAAGAATATTGCCGCCAGCATCATCAATTTGTACGGGCATCAGTCGTGGTGCAAACTCAACCACATGAGTTTTCAAACCCATATTTTTGAGAGCATTAGCACATTCCAGTCCTAATAAACCTCCTCCGACAACGACGCCAATCTTACAGTTTTTAGCGTAAGCAGACATTGCCTCAAGGTCTGTAATCGTCCGGTAAACGAAAGTGCCATTGGCATCATTTCCCTTAATCGGCGGCACAAATGGATAGGAACCCGTTGCTAGAACAATTTTGTCGTATGCAACCGTTAAACCATTTGCCGATGAGATTGTTTTGTCGTCTCGATTGATGGCAACGGCTTTATCACCGATATGAATTTGAATACCGTTTTCTTGATATAAACCCGGTTCAACTAATGATAAATCTGCCGCAGTTTTGCCAGAAAAATATCCACTGAGGTTAACGCGATCGTAGGCAAC
>DATNQT010000101.1:0-5384 GCA_036703885.1 Candidatus Sericytochromatia bacterium | reverse complement strand
AGGAATTCCCAAAGCTTGATAGTCGTCTAGCTTACGAGCATAGTCATTCTGCCAATTCGTACTAACAACCTCAATAACAACCTTAATGGAAGCTCCCAAAGTTATAATCGGTTCCCGTTGCCACAATGGTTCATTGGCGATTGAGGTTTTGTCTAGCACTACTACGTCAGGACGGAAAGCTGTTGAAGTTCCCAGAGGTTTAATTAAACAACGAGCAGGTGTAAACCAACAGACATTCAGCCGATCTATCTCGACATTAACTTTTCTCAAAACAAAAGCAGCTACCTCTTCATGAGGTCCAGTTGGTTCCATATCAATGAGTTCCCCATCAATCAATTCATAACGCTCGTTATCTCCATAACAAGCGACGAACTCATCAAATGTCAGGAGTTTTGGAACAGCTTGTATCATAGCGATCACACATTCTAAGAAAGCTCACTTGTCATCTATGGTAATCACTTGCCAGTGCACCCATGAACGTTCATCAAACAAACAACAAGCATCGCATTGAAAGAGGAATTACACAGACCAAGGAAATTTCTCAACAACGGATAAAATACCGTGCAGCTTCACCACATTCCCAATAACTGCGATCGCAGGTGCGCCAAACTGAGTTGCCTCAACCTGTTCTACAATCGTTCCCAACGTCCCAATTAATTCCTCTTGCTCTGGTCGCGTCCCCCAGCGAATCAGGGCAACTGGCGTTTCTACACTTAATCCGGCGTCACAGAGTTCTGGAATAATGTAGGGAAGATTGTGAACGCCCATGTAAATTACAATAGTTTCTGAACCGTGAGCGATCGCACTCCAATCTATTTTCGGTCGATACTTTCCTGCCGACTCGTGACCCGTTACAAACGTCACCGAGGAACTGTAGTCACGATGAGTTAAAGGAATCCCGGCATAAGCAGGGGCGGCAATTCCAGACGTAACCCCAGGCACCACTTCCACTGGCACACCTGCACGTACCAAGTCTTGCATTTCCTCACCGCCACGACCAAACACAAAGGGGTCACCCCCCTTAAGTCGCACTATTACCGCATGAGTCTGCGCTTTTTCTATCAACAAATGAGTTGTCGTTTCCTGCAATAGAGAATGACGCCCCATGCGCTTGCCTGCATCAATTTTCTCGGCTTGGGGATTAATCATCGCCAGAATTTGGGGACTGACTAGTGCATCGTAGACTACGACATCTGCACCTTCCAATAGCCCCTTCCCCTTAAGGGTCATGAGTCCTGGATCTCCGGGACCCGCACCGACTAGATAGACTTTACCCAAATGTCTCTTCTCCGTTTCCTCTATGACCTCTGTACTGGTGTGATTCATCACTTCTCAATCAAATCCACGACTAAATCTGCTAATTCTGAACTGACGCCGATGGGATTACAAAGAGTCAAATCTAGCTCAGAAAACTGTTCTTGGAGACTAGAAACTGATTTTGCGATCGCATCTGTAATTCCTCCAGAAAAAAGAAAGTATGGCAAAATTGCAATCTGCTGATGACCCGCTTCTGCTAAAACTTTAATCTGCTCCTCTAGTGTCGGCGTCATCGACCAGTAAGCTACTACAGCTCCCAGAGCATCAGCCGTGGCAACTACCAACTCATTACCACCTGCACGGCGGGTTCCATGAGATATCAAAATCTTGGCATCGGCGTTTACCAGTGCTAACTGCTTTGCTAGTATTTTTCTCAAACCTGGATGAGCGCCTAAGTAAGGGAGTTGCTTGATCGCGATCGCTCCCCCTAAACTTGTTAAAGCCAGTGCTACCTCTTCTGGAATATCCTCCATGACATGAACTCCCGGTAGCAAAAACAGAGGTAACAACTGTAATTGATTACAACCAGCTGCCAAAGCAACACTTGCAAATTGTCGAATTTGCTCGTGCAATGGTGCATGACCTAGCTCTAAAGTTGCGGTGTCTACTAACGGATACCAAGTACTACTGACTACCACTGCTGGTGCAATAGTTCGCTCACTATCAGATAGATGTAATAATCGGCCCGCTTCGATTGTCGGTGTCCGGGTAGAGCTTTGAGCTTCTAGCTTAAGGCGTATCAGTTCAGCCAGTTTTGCGATCGCCTGCTGGGGACGCGGGTCGCGACTCCCGTGAGATATTAACAAATAAGCTGAGAACAAGGGCAATGGTATAGTTTTAAGCTTTTGTTTATTATGTCTGAAATTGTAGACTTTCAAAAAAGACACTTTTGTATAAAGTGATTCTCTTTCTTTTTTAGTCTTGTACACTTAATAAAAGCAAAGCCAGGGAATAAGCACTTCCCTGGCTTGTATCATTTCTACGCTAAGTTAGCGATCACTAATCATTGGTTAGCTTCTGGAGAGGATTGTCAACGTATTTGAAATTCGGCTCCGAGTTCCAAGGACCGCGCTCATCCGTACCATTATTAGTAGGCGACATTGCTTTATCCTGACCATCAGTGGACAAGTTAAAGTAAAGATCGACGGTTGAATCAGGCTGAATATTACCAAAGAATGGGTCAGTCAGCTTACCCATTGAATCAAGCGCCTTCATGAACATCTGGGTATGAGAAATTTCACGAGTTAGCAGAAACACAAGAGTATCTTTAGTACCTTGATCGGGAGCCATTTTAACCAACTCCTCATAAGTTTGACGAGCACCAGCTTCAGCTGCAATATCAGCCCGTAGGTCACGCACGACATCGCCACCTTCGTTAATATAATTGGCAGTCCAAGCATTTCCCTGAGAGTCTAAGAAGTGAGGTCCTACCCCCCGCAGAGAAAACAGAGTACTTCTGTAGGCTACAGTTTGGTCAACATTTTTGGTGTGGCTTTCAATGAGTCTACCAACCACTTCTAAATGGCTAAACTCCTCAATGGCAATATCTTGGAGCATATCCCGAATACCAGCATTTTCACAATGCAATGACTGCACCCAATATTGTAATGCTGCTGTCAGTTCACCCGTTGCTCCGCCAAACTGCTCTAAAAGAAGTTGGGCAAAACCAGGATTTGGCTCAGTGATATTCACTGGATGCATCAATTTTTTTTTGTGAAAAAACACGTATTAATTCCTCCTAGGAGAGAGTGAGTCAAGCAAAGAACTATTTTCTTTTCACGTTGGTTCAGTGGAAAAGCAATAAAACTTTTTTCCATCAAACTAACGTGTACTTATGCTGTTAACTTTAAGGCAGGTATTTAATCCCAACCTGCATCCACAGGCAGACTTGACGACCAGGGTTCTCTAACTAAAGGAGAACATTAGCGAAGTGATAGTGTTTTGAGCGATCGCGTATACACAGCCATCCACCCTCACAGAAAATTGGGAGGTTGCAGACTGATTAAAATCACTATTAAGACTGATACTAAAAGCGATCGCCCCTATAACCTAACTGGATGTACAGCTTTCTCCAGCGGAAGTTCGCATAAAGCTCCCCAGGAAAACCAATAGGTAAGCATCGAAGTGTTTTAGAAACACACCCTACCAAGTCGGTGCCCTGGTAGGGTGTTTCTCTTTCCTTAACTTTAACCTTGGAGGAAATTATCAAAACGGGAATCACACAGAGGCTGCGGCTGTCCCAGAATCGGTAATTTCAGACTGTGATTGTGGCAAAATACGTGCTACTACAGCTTTAACAAAACCCTGCAAGAAAGTAGTTCGTTGATTTTGTTGGAAAACCTTTTGCAGTTTCTGTCCAATGCGCTCAAAATTGAACGGTTGCCCAGTTGCGGTAGTTTCACTCTGCTCCTGCTCTTGGAAGTACTCGATGAGACTTAAGCCCGCTAATCTTGTGAGATAGGCAGCGCTAACTCCCTGTACGGCTCCACCCGCAACGTAGGTAAAGGCATTGCTTTTGAGGATGCCGCCAATTGTTTGAGTGGAAAGCTCTACTAAACCAAGCTTTAACATCAAACTGCCTAAGGTTTTAGCAGCTGTCTGAGCTTGTTGGAGAGAGAATTTTTGTTGATAAATCTCACCTAACTCGATAACCAATTGACTGCTAATAGCAGCCGTCGCCAGTAAATCCAATACGGGAACCGGGTTAGCAAAAGCCGCCGCAGCAGAAATCCACTGATACTGTTCAATGATGGGTAGGGCGCGATCGCGTCTTACTTTATTCAGCTGACTCTTCACCTCAGCTTTCAGTATCATTGCTGCCCGTATAGTAGTTGCCCACACTAATTGTTGCGCTTCTTGAGCCAGAAGTTGAGTTAAACGCTCGCTTAGGGCTGTTAGATCGGGTTTTTGGGGTTCTAACCACTCCTGCACCGAAGCATCTGCCTGATGCTGACGTACTTTCACCGGGGCAGGGGAAGAAGCGATCGCCACGACATCTTCTACTATCAATTGTCCCACCATCCGCTGACGCAGCTGTTGCAATATCATTGCTCGTTCTGTTGGTAGATACTGGTCTTGCTTGTTCAATACCAACATGATTCGCGCTTTTGCTGCTCTCAGTTGCTGTAAGGTTTGAAACTCGGTGTCAGTTAAATCGCCAGTTGTGACAAATAAAACCAAATCCGCAGCAAGAGCAACGTCCTTAGCAGTAGTTTCTAACTCTGCATCGGTATCACTACCAACAAATAATGCTGATGTTTCTTTTAAGCTAAGGTGTTGCTGTTGTTGGGACGCCCAATCAGACTCCAGCACTTGAATCAAATTAGTTTTACCAACACCCTTACCACCAGTAACCGCCAACTGTATATCTTTTCGGTCTAACTCAGTGGATAGCTGGGCAATCCGTTGTCGCAACTGGGTAATTGTCTCCTGATTATCTGCCTCAGTCTCTAGCTGATTAATCAAACTTTCGGTTTGTGCGATCGCTTTTACCACCGTTTCTCGGTCTAGCGGCGATTCCGACGAAAAATTAATAGTATTAGACCTTTTCTGCTGGAATAACCAGAACCCAGCACCCAGGGCAACTGCACCTACTACGCCAAACTCACCCAACTGTAGTACTGAGTGATGAACACTTTGCCAAAGCCACAGCGAAAACGATAGACCAACTCCCCCAACTAAAATAGGTCGCCGCAATTTAACAGCCATCTCTCCCTCCGAAAGCTACTCCCACCAAGACTCACTGCTTTATAGCTGAATGCTTAGTTAGTACATATACCTCTCTCCATGCTAATCCTCGTTGCGCTCACTTCCCCATCTTTGCTGAGTCTAAAGACGAAGGAGGTGACTATACCAAGTTGCAGTCAAAGATAGTAGACCTCTTGCAAAAGTCGATTTTTAGCTGTAGGGGCGTTAGCGCAGCGGTAGCGACGTTAGGAGCGTCAGCATTTGCGCCTGGATTTATCGGTAAAATCAGGGCTTTTATCTGCAAATGCTTCGCCCTTCTCGGATTTATGCAAGAGGTCTAGTAGATAGGGGGGGACAAGGGAGACAAGCAGGACTTGGGG
>DATNQT010000100.1:0-2730 GCA_036703885.1 Candidatus Sericytochromatia bacterium | reverse complement strand
AAGCTGGCACAATCTCTTAACCTCAGCCGTCTCCCGGCGGTACCTCTTGAACTCCAAACGATTACGGGGATACGACAGGGGAAATTCTTCCTCAACGAGCAATTCACTTTGGAGAATCTGAAGAAGCAACGAGGACAACAGGCAATGCCCATTGTGCATCTGGCTACCCACGGCGACTTTAGACCCGGACCCTTGGAAAACTCCTATATGCTGCTGTGGGACGAACAGCTACGACTCAATCAACTGCGGCAACTTGGCTGGAATAATACGCGATCGCCTGTAGAATTATTGGTTCTGAGTGCTTGCCGTACAGCTGTGGGAGATGAGCAAGCGGAGTTAGGCTTTGCTGGCTTTGCGGTGCAAGCAGGGGTTAAGTCGGCGCTGGCAAGTCTGTGGTACGTCAGCGATGAAGGAACGTTTGGACTGATGACGGAGTTTTATCGGCAGTTGAAGAGCGCACCCATTAAGGCTGAAGCCCTACGGCAAGCCCAACTAGCGATGATCAAAGGGGAGGTGCGTGTGGAGAACGGTAAGATGAAATATCCCGGTGGAGACATCCCCTTGCCCTCCTCCCTGGCAAACTTAGGAGACAAAAACTTGAGTCATCCCTACTTCTGGTCAGCGTTTACGATGATTGGTAGCCCTTGGTAAAAGTCATTAGTCATTAGTCTTCCACAAAGATACGATACCCTTGACTAGAATAGATTCTCTTGCTAAGTCCAAGACCTGTCGCTTCGCGTCGCCATGACTCAAACTACTGACTTCCTCAGCCACCTCAACCCCTCTCAACGTCGCGCTGTCGAACATTTCTGCGGTCCCTTGCTGGTTGTGGCTGGGGCTGGTTCCGGCAAGACAAGGGCATTAACCTATCGAATTGCCAATCTGATTCTCAAGCATAAGGTTGCTCCTGAAAATATTCTAGCGGTGACATTCACCAACAAAGCCGCACGGGAGATGAAAGAGCGGATTGAGAAGTTATTTGCCCAACAACTGGCGCAGCAAAAATATGGTCAACGCCTAGAATTACTGTCAGCTGAAGAACAAACTCAGTTGCGATCGCAAATTTACAAAAAATACATCAAACATCTATGGATTGGTACGTTCCACAGTCTCTTCTCTCGAATTCTCCGCTTTGATATTAACAAATATCAAGATGGAAAAGGACATCAATGGAATCGTAACTTCTCCATCTTTGACGAATCCGATGCCCAAAGCCTTGTTAAAAATATCGTCACAAAACAGTTAAACCTAGACGATAAGAAATTCAATCCCCGTACCATGCGTTACTCCATCAGTAACGCCAAAAACCAAGGCTTAACTCCTCAAGATATTGAGAAAAATCAGCCAGATTACAAGGGACGAGTGCTTGCAGAAGTCTACAGCCATTACCAAGATCAACTCGCTGCAAACAACGCGCTGGACTTTGATGATCTGATTTTAATTCCCGTAAGATTATTCCAGCAAAACGAATCTGTCTTAGGTTACTGGCATCGGCAATTTCAACATATTTTGGTGGATGAATATCAAGACACTAATCGAATTCAGTACGACCTCATCCGCCTATTAGTTACCAATGGAGAAACTATAAAGAGCGAATGGGATTGGCAAAACCGTTCGATTTTTGTAGTAGGAGATGCCGACCAATCGATCTATTCATTTAGGATGGCAGATTTTACCATTCTATTAGAATTTCAGGAAGACTTTGGTGATGGATTGCCGGATGAAGACACCCGTACAATGGTGAAATTGGAGGAAAACTATCGTTCTAGGGAAAACATTCTGCAAGCGGCTAACCACCTGATAGAGAAAAATACTCAGCGTATTGATAAAATACTGAAACCTACACGCGGATTAGGGGAGCAGATTTACGTTCACAAAGCGGATGACGAAGTGGAAGAAGCCCAATTTGTTGTCAATCAAATCCGCAGAATGGAGCAAGAAAATCCAGAACTCGATTGGGGAAGTTTTGCGATTCTTTACCGTACTAATGCTCAGTCTCGACCGTTTGAAGATGCTTTACGAGGCAGAGTTCCCTATATCATTGTCGGTGGACTGAAGTTTTACGATCGCAAAGAAATTAAAGATGCTCTAGCTTATTTGAGAGCGATCGCCAATCCCGATGATAGCGTCAGTCTCCTGCGAATTATTAATACCCCTCGACGCGGCATTGGTCAAGCTACTATTGATAACCTTGTGGGTGCTGCTCAACAATTAGGCGTCCCGTTGTGGGAAATCCTCAGCGATAAAACCTCTGTCAATACTCTAGCTGGACGTTCAGCCAAGGGAGTCAATAGCTTTGCCGAACTCATTCAACGGTGGCAGGAACAAATCGAGAACCTTGAAGCGGCTGAAATTGTCCGGGGAATTATGGAAGAGTCCGGATATATTGATGACTTGAAAAAACAGGGAACTGACGAAGCCGAAAATCGACTAGAAAACGTTTCTGAACTGTTTAACGCCGTTCTCCAATTTCAGGAAGAGAACGAAGACACGAGTTTAGGAGGTTTCTTGGCAAATGCGTCCCTCGCTTCTGACTTAGATGATTTGAAAGACGGGCAAAAAGCTGTTTCCTTAATGACTCTCCATTCGGCTAAAGGTTTGGAATTTCCCGTAGTCTTTTTAGTAGGGTTAGAACAAGGACTATTCCCTAATTTCCGCTCAGTAGATGACCCTACTGCCTTGGAAGAGGAACGCCGCCTTTGTTATGTAGGTATAACCCGCGCTCAAGAA
>DATNQT010000099.1:0-4439 GCA_036703885.1 Candidatus Sericytochromatia bacterium | reverse complement strand
TGCTTCAAGAGGCAGCACCTTTCGATTTAACGAATTTATTAGCTCATATTCGAGAACGGACTAACAATGTTCAGGAAGACGACCAAACTATACTCTCTTTGGAGGTTCTGTAGTCAATGAAAACGGAGCTGCACATACCGAGTGATTTGAAGTTTCTGAGCATCGTGGAAAATTGGCTACTGGGCACTTTGGAAGTAGAACTAGGCGAATCGGTGGATTGGTCGCGTCAGTCTAGTCGTTTGCGGCTGGCATTAGTAGAAGCTTACTCAAACGTAGTGCGTCACGCTCATCGAGACCAACCCAATTTACCCGTCTTGATTCGCTTGGAACTTAAAGAGCGGGATTTGATACTGGAGATTTGGGATCATGGGAAAGGATTTGACCTATCTACTTATCTGCCACCCAACCCAGACGATAAACAAGAAAGTGGCTATGGTTGGCTGATTATGAATCGGCTAATGGATCGGGTAGAGTATCGCTTGCAGGTTAATGGTCGTAATTGTCTGAAGTTAGAAGCTAATTTACCGAAAGCTGATAAACCTTAGACTCGGTAAAAAAGGCAGAGGGCAGCACTTCGACAAGCTCAGTGACCGGGCAGAAGGGAAGAAGCAGATGGCGGCTGTGACCGCCTATCTGTATGAGGAACGCAGGCAGCAAGTGTCAGACTTTGCCCGTTTTCCATACTCACGGTAGTTTTTGACTGAGGTTTGCAATCACTAAACTATCTAATGTGATTGAAAGCTTTAAGACAGTAGTTCTAAAGGTATACGTCCCACCTTAGCCTCAGTTTCTCGTGAGACTCGTGGTATAAAGCTATCTTCCTCCAACAAGGAGAGCAAGTAGAATCAATACTAACTAAACTATGACCGACTCCTCAACCTCTGTGGCAACACCTGACTTTCAAGCTCTCTTTGAGTCAGCACCAAGCTCATATCTAGTATTGACACCAGATTTTACAATCGTAGCGGTGAGCAATGCTTACTTGCAGGCAACGATGACGAAACGGGAGGAAATTCTGGGGCGTGGGCTGTTTGATGTCTTCCCTGACAATCCTGAGGAGCCAACCGCTACGGGAGTTCGTAATCTGCGAACCTCACTGGAAAACGTGCTGCAAAATCGGGCATCGCATACGATGGCGGTGCAGAAGTACGACATTCGTCGCTCCGAATCAGAGGGTGGTGAATTTGAGGAACGATATTGGAGTCCCATCAATACACCCGTCTTGGGAACGGACGGACAGCTTGCCTATATCATCCATCGTGTCGAAGACGTAACGGAGTTCATCCGCCTTAAGCAGCAGGAAATTAAGGAACACAAGCTCACGGAAGCGCTGCAAAAACGTACCGAGCAGATGGAAGCCGACATCTATCTCAGAGGACAAGAGTTACAAGAGGTCAACTTTAGGGGACAAGAGTTACAAGAGGTCAACAAACAACTGCAAGCGGCTAACGAGGAACTGGCAAGGGCACGCGACGAAGCGCGTCAGGCACAGGAGAAAATTACGGCTATTCTCGAAAGTATTACGGATGGATTCACGACTGTCGATCACAATTGGTGCTTCACCTACGTCAATGAAGAAGCGGCACGGCTTTTGCAGAAAAATCGCCAAGAGCTAATCGGCAAGCAGGTGTGGCAGGAGGCGTTTCCAGGGGCAGTGGGAACGGCGTTAGAGCAAGAATTTCAGCAAGCGATGGCGGGTCGGGTCACGGTTAATTTTGAACAGTTATACCCACCGTTAAATAGATGGTTTGAAGTTCACGCCTATCCCTGTGCACAAGGTCTTTCTATTTATTTTCGGGATATTAGCGATCGCAAGCGGTCAGAAGAGGCGTTGCGGACAAGCGAAGAACGGTTCCACCTGTTGTTGGAGAATGTCAAGGATTACGCCATTTTCTTCCTCGATACCGAGAGGCGTATTACCCGTTGGAGTTTAGGAGCAGAACGCATTTTAGGCTATCAGGAAGCCGAGATATTGGGTCAACCTGGCTCAATTATCTTTACACCTGAAGATGTCCAGAAGGGCGCAGACAAGCAGGAATTGGAAAAGGCAGAGGCGGAAGGTCGGGCTGAGGACGAACGCTGGCACCTGCGGAAGGATGGTTCCCTGTTCTGGGCGAGTGGCTTTGTCACACCGCTACGTGATGAGACGGGGCAGCTACGCGGGTTTGCTAAAATCATGCGCGACACTACTGAACACAAGCAAGCGGAAGACGAACGCAACCAACTACTCGTTCGCGAACAGGAGGCACGCGCAGAAGCGGAAGCGGCAAATCGCATCAAAGATGAGTTTCTCGCCGTCCTCTCCCATGAGTTGCGAACGCCACTCAATCCCATACTTGGCTGGGCAAAACTTTTGCGCTCGCGCACATTTGATCAGAAAACTGCCGAGCGCGCCCTGGAAACCATTGAGCGCAATGCCAAGTTGCAGATTCAACTGATTGAAGACTTGCTGGATGTTTCCCGGATTCTGCGGGGCAAGCTCAGCCTGAATGTCTGTCCGGTTGCTCTGATAACCACAATTGAAGCCGCGATGGAAACGGTGCGCTTGGCGGCTCAAGCTAAGTCAATTCAGATTCAGACTATGCTTGACTCCTCTGTGGGGCTGGTTGCAGGCGATCCAAACCGTTTGCAGCAAGTTGTCTGGAATTTGCTCTCCAACGCCGTTAAATTCACACCCGACGGAGGTCGAGTGGCAGTCCGACTAGAGCGAGTTGGCTCTCAGGTTCAAATTCAAGTTATTGACACAGGGAAAGGGATTAGCCCAGATTTTCTGCCCCATGTGTTTGAGTACTTCCGTCAAGCAGATAGCACGACGACAAGGGTATTTGGTGGACTGGGACTGGGTTTAGCGATCGTCCATCACTTGGTAGAACTCCACGGGGGGACTGTTTGGGCAGAAAGTCCAGGAGAAGGGCAGGGGGCAACCTTTACCATTAGGCTACCCTTGCTCGCAGTTAATCCTCAGACAATTCAGGAGAGCGAACAGCCTGATTCCACTCTAGATTTAAGTGATTTAAAGATACTGGTTGTTGATGATGAAGTTGATTCGCGGGAATTCGTCACCTTCGCGCTTGAAGAGCATAGGGCAGTGGTGAAAGCTGTGGCATCGGCAGGAGAGGCACTAGAAGCATTAGCTCTAGAAAAGCCAGATTTGCTGCTGAGTGATATTGGAATGCCCGAAATGGATGGCTATACGTTAATACGTCAAATCAGAATGATGTCGCCAGAGCAAGGAGGACAGATTCCAGCGATCGCCTTGAGTGCCTATGCTAGTAACACTGACTCTAAGCAGGCTCTTGCCGCAGGTTTTCAGAAACATATAGCTAAGCCAGTAGAACCAGCTCAATTAATGGCGGTTATTTCAACTCTAATTGGACACAATAGACCTTTTGCATAAATGCGAAATCCAATCTCTCAATGTATTGATTTGCCTTTGAAAAATGGACTTTTGCAAGAGGTCTAATAATGAGTAAAGACTAGATGGTGAAGTTGCCTTTGTTTAGCGTAAAAGCTCAGATTATGACTATCTAAAGTATATATTCCGGATATGTCTATTACGAACCAGAGAACATCCGGTTACGGACATCCACAGCGATATCGGGAAAATCACTAAATACGCCGTCAATCCCTAACTTAAAAAATTGCTCATATTCTGCCTGAGCGTTTTTATTATAGTCAGGTGCAAGATACTGCTCTTCCTTGCGAAATGTCCAAGTATGTACCTTCAAACCAACAGCATGAGCATCTTCAATTAAAGAGGTAGCAGACTTCAGTCGTTTGTCTTCACCTACAGGTAAAATTAACCGCTTATAGGGACCCAATCCATCAGCATACTCAGCAATCTTCGCTAATTCTTGAGGTGCTGTTAAATCCGCATAGGTACGAGAGTCACCCTTAACAACAAAATCATAGGGCTGCATCTCTGCCTCATCCAACAATTGCACCAACTGTAAATCTGTCATCTTATTCAATTGTTGAAGATTCTCTACTTCAAACGACTGAATAAAGACAGGGGCATTCCTTTTCGTATAACCATTTTTATTAAGAAGAGAAACTAAAGGCTCTTCCAGTGCAAGATTTATTGATTTAAAGTAAGTTGGATGCTTAGTTTCTGGATAGATTCCGATAGTTCGTCCAGTTTCGCTACTCTTTAGTTTCGCCAGATCAATCACTTCTTGCAAAGTAGGAATTTCAAACTTACCGTCATAGGAATGATTCCGGAAAGGTAAGCGCTCTTCAGCTCGAAGTGTCTTAATTTCTTCTAAGGTAAAGTCTTCAGTAAACCAGCCTGTGACATCTTTGTTGTCAATTTTTTTAGTTGTTTTGTGGCTAGCAAACTCAGGTTTTTCGCTGACATTTGTCGTTTGAGTAATATCATTTTCATGACGCGCAATCAAAATCCCATCTTTAGTCGAAACAACATCCGGTTCAATATAATC
>DATNQT010000098.1:0-3494 GCA_036703885.1 Candidatus Sericytochromatia bacterium | reverse complement strand
TTGCTGGGATTGTGGGAACACCGGGGGAATGTGGAGCTGTACTTCAAACATCGGTACAAAGGATTTAATCATCGCATTGGCACGCTGACGGAGTATTTTGTGTTTCCCAATGGCAAGACTGTTCTGAACGATCTGTACGGGATGGAACCCAAAGTGCTGAATGATATTAAGTTGGATACGATGGCGATGACAGAATGCCAGTGGAACTGTCAAAGATCGACTAAGACCTGTTGAGACAGGAATTGCCCCAGTGCAACAGATTGAGGTGAAAGGAGTTCTATTGCCTGGATGCGGTTTGGGGTGTTCTAAACTCAACCCGCAGTTGTTAAAGCACCCCGAACCGGGTTGGTTTCTAACAAAGGATGCCAAGAAAATTAAGCAGGTAGTGCGGTATCTTGTGATATCTGAGGCCTTACAACAGAGTGTTGTATCAGATGACTTGACAGTGATATCAAAATCTGACATCATAATAAGGGTAGTCTAGCTAAAGGTTGACCATCTTGAACAGCAATCAAACCAAGACTCTCAAAGCCATTTTCAGTGTTCCAGTTCGTTCGGATCTCAAGTGGATAGAGATTGAAGCTTTTTTGAAGCACTTGGGGGCGAGAATTCAGCAGGGAAATGGTTCAAGGGTTCGGGTGTTTTTAAATGGAAAAGTTGGAAGTTTTCATGAACCTCATCCAACTAATAGAGAAGTTTGCAAATGCACAGTTAAAGCTGTGCGTGATTTTTTAGAAAATGCAGGAATTAGACTCTCCTGATTCTTATTAAAAAACTTAGATAAAAAAGGGGAGTCGTTTAAAGGCTCCTCGCCTTCCTCAAAAACTGTTAACTCCAATTTAATCAGCAATTTATTTGTTTAATATCGAGAAAAAAATATGAAATATAGCATTTTATATATATCAGTAATTCCACCTTGACAAGCCATCAGCTCTACAGCCGACATTACCAACTCCAGCAAGCTACCTATACCAATTGTTTAACGCTCATAAAAAACAAGAGCAGGATTTACAGAAGATATGTTTACTTACAAAGGCTACACAGGTTACGTTGAAATTGATGCAGAAGAGGGAATGCTCTGCGGTCGCGTTCTTGATATCGATGACGTAGTGACCTTTAAGGCAAAGACGGTTGAAGAAGCTCGTCAAGAATTTCAAGATTCAGTCGATGACTATTTAGAGTTTTGCCAGGAGTTAGGTAAACAGCCAGATAAACCTTTTTCTGGTAGGCTTCCTTTCCGCACTACTCCAGAGCGTCACCGCAAAATTTTTATTGCGGCTACTAAAGCAGATAAAAGCATTAATGCTTGGATGGATGAAGTCTTAGCTAAGGAAGCCGAACGCGCTCTCCATGTTTAATTCTGAATTAGTTCATCTTCATAAACACTCAATTAAATCAGCAGAAAAATCATGTTCTCAAAGCACAAGGAGATGTTTCGATGATTGATGAACTATCCCCTCCTAATATACAAGAGGCGGATGCTTTATTATCTGACCTGTTTCAAGAGGTTCAAAATTGGGAAGGAACCTTAGCTAGTGATAAAAAATTCGGCATGGGGGCTGAAGCTGTTGATAGTTTATTTCGATCTAATGTTAGCTTTGGCAATCCTGAAAACTGTTTGATTCAGCTTACAGAAAAGTTATTCAAAAGTAGTAATACTGAAATTGAAAAAAATTACAAGCAAGAGATGCAGGAGAAGTCCGATTTCTATTACATGACAATCACCGTAGATATGCGTCCCGAACGGGCTGCTAGATTTTGGCGATTGACCTGTAAGCTAGATTTTGGTCCAAAAGGAAGCGGGGAGCCAATTATCCAGCGTCTGTTTCCGACACAGCAATGGCGATCAGTCATGAGTTTTGGTGTGGGTATGGATGTGGGGTTAAATAGCAACCTAGATTGGAATATCGGCGTAGATAGCGCTCAGTTAGCCGATCTGTCACAATTGCTTCCAGGTGAGTTACAGACGAATCTGGGCAGCAAGGATAACTTCCAGGCGTTCCTTGCTCTTCCGTCCTATCGATACGAACTCGGTCATCCCGAAATCCTTACTACTGGTGAAGGGAGTTCTACCAGCTACTGGCGAATTCAGAATAATGAGTTGCAAAAAATTGGAACGGTGAAATTCGCGATCGTCTTCAAAGTCCCGAAGGGAACTGAATCGATTACGCTAGACGGCAATGTTTGGGCTGAGCCTAGCATAAACTGGTTAACTGCCAATCTAGAAGATGTAGCAGATAAGTTATCAGAGCGATTCCAAAACTTGCTAAGACAGGGGAACCAAGGAGCAAGTCGCTTTGTTCGCGGAGAGCCTAAGACGTGGACTTTAACTCTTCCTAGAGTAGCTTAGTTGGGATAAAAGCGGTTCGCCTTTGAATTTCAGTTAGTTAAAGGAAAAATTTGTGCCTAAGACCTACTATACCTTTTGTATTCGGCTCACTAATGACAAAGTTGTTTGGGTAGAGAAGTGGGACGAGCGGCATCAGTCAAAAGGAGAGCTTTCTAAACCCTTTCTATATAAGGAGAAACTAGAACAGATTAATACCTTGCTTCAACCCGTTCTCACCAATGAACTCAACAATTCCCAGAATGCGCGAAAACTAGGAGAAGTTCTATTTGAGGCAATTTTTGATGATGTGCTGTGTCAAGAGTTTCTCAACTTCTACCAAGAAGCTGTACGGGACAAAAAACAGCTTTTGCGGATTGAGCTAGATGTGGATGAGCAAACGAGGCCTGACTTGGCAGCATTGCCTTGGGAGTTTATGTGCTTGCCTGCTCGTGCTAATTTAGGCGATCGCTGGTTGGGTACTGATCCAAGCCTTGTTTTCTCACGTCGTCGTGCGCTGCCGTATCCTGCTGAGCCAATTCAGCTAAAAGAGGGGGAGAAGCTAAGGATTGCTCTGGCCATTGCGGCTCCTAAAGATTTAGGCATCGTTCAGTATGAGGAGGTGCAGGAAGCATTGGCCAGCTTGGCGAAGGAGCAGGCAGAGCGAATTGAATTGTTGCCGATTGTCAATCCAGCAACTCCCAGCGCGATCGATAATTTGCTTGAGCAGCAACCTCATATTTTCCACTTTATTGGTCATGGGCAATTGCAAAATGAAGGGGGGGAAGAGGTAGGGCAAATTGCCTTGATGAAAAAGGTATTCAACACACCTTTGTGGATGGATGCTGGTTCCTTCAGCGAACTGTTCAATCGGTGGAGTCCGGGAGTTGTCCTGCTCCAAGCCTGCGAAAGTGGAATGCTGTCGGCCTCAAGGGCTTTTACAAGTGTCGCCTCTAAGATCGTCCAAATGAATATTCCAGTTGTGGTGGCGATGCAGTATGAAGTTTCAAATATTACGGCAAGCCAGTTTGCCTGTGAATTTTATGAACGCTTAGCCAAGGGGGAACCTGTTGATATTGCTGCCCAAAATGGTCGGCGCGCAATTGGGCTTGAGACTCAGCATCGCAAGCGTGATTTTGCCACTCCTGTTATTTTCATGCGCGTGGAA
>DATNQT010000097.1:0-4377 GCA_036703885.1 Candidatus Sericytochromatia bacterium | reverse complement strand
ACCCAAAACTTTCTTCTTGCAGTTGTCAAAGAACCGAACAATCGCGCTCCAAGTTCGTTCTGCCGCAGACTGTCGAGCCATTGAGTTGAGTTCTTCGGCAAAAGGGAATTCTGCCGCGAGTACGGCACAGTACTTGTTGAGGTCGTATTGACGTAAACCCTTGTTTTCCATCCAATAGCGCAAGCACTTATTTTGGATGAACTGACTAGTACGAATCGCCTCATCTATAGCTCGATACTGAACTTCTTTCCCTTTGACTTTGAACTCGTAAACAATCATGGGTTCGACCTAACCACCACAGTCCTTATGTTAGCATCTCCACATAATATTCTCTCTTCATCCTTATGGCAACCTTCGAGAGATTATTGGTCAACTCCTTACCGTTCGGACTTCGGCGTGAGCGCTCAGTCGAACGCTGACACTCACGTCGAAGCCTACGTTGACTCGCCTTATATCCCCGTCCTGAAGGCGCAGGGTTTTACGGCGCTTTCCGATAATGTAGAGATTGGTGCGATCGCTCAAATCAGCTAATCCCCTTTTAGGCGATCGCCTAGAATCAAACCGCTCTCTGGCTAGCCATAAATCATTCCCTATTATCACGATGGAAACTATAACCCTAAGAATCCCGCCCCATGCAGCTATAACAGATGAGCAATTTTATTATCTGAGTACAGCGAATGAAGAATGGCGCATGGAGCTGACCTCTAAAGGAGAATTGATTATCATGCCCCCGACTGGTGGAGAAAGTGGTATTAGAAATTCAGACCTCAATCTACAAGTCGGTTTGTGGAATCGCCAGACAAGGCTAGGATTTGTCTTTGACTCCTCCACTATCTTCCAATTGCCTAATGGTGCCAAGCGTTCTCCCGATGTCTCTTGGGTAATTCGGGAACGATGGGAAGCCTTGTCTGTTGAAGACAAGCGGCGATTTCCTCCTCTGTGTCCAGACTTTGTAATCGAACTGCGTTCTGAGACAGATAGCTTACCAAAGCTACAAAGCAAAATGCTCGAATACCTCGCTAACGGTCTTCGCCTTGGTTGGTTGATTGACCCTCAAACTCCAGGAGTGGAAATTTACCGTCCCGATCGGGATGTAGAAACCCTTAATTTTTCAGAACAAACCCTACCCACTTTGTCAGGGGAATCTATTCTACCTGGATTTTACCTCGATCTGGCTCCTATATTAAATCTTTGATTGAAGCATAATACCCCATGAACCCTACAAATCCAATTTGCGTTTCTTTTTATTAAAATCAATAAAAGCCGATAAGCTAATAATGTTGTTGAGCTAAGAGATTCTGCTGTGGATGCAATATTGGAGCGAGCCTGCGAACTAAAGCAAGATTTAATAGAATTTGTTCTTGACGCAGAAGGAGAACTGGCAGAGTCTTTAGAGTTATATGTTGCCAATAAATCACGTTCTCAAGGTAATCGTCATAAAGTTGCTTATCAACAGGATTTGCTAATTGATTCCTTTTTGACTGAAGGACAAGTTGGAGATAAAACTCCTCTAGATTTATTCATAGATAGTCATCCAGAACTATCAACGAGCGATCGCACATTAATAAGTAGCTGGAAGCAAAGTTTTATCGGTTTATTTGCCGTCAATAAAATTTTGTCTGATGGTTTTGAGTTAATGAACTGGCTAACGGCGAAGCACTACACCGTTAAGCCAAATGACTCAGACACGTTGAAAGAAATGCTGCGGTTTAAAGAGGGAGAAATTTTATTAACCCGCATTGCCCCAGTAACTGACGCCTATTGGATGTTCTCCAGACCTTTTACTCCGATGGGTTCTTTAGGTAAACCCAAGCTAGCAGTAGCCATTGGTAACTTTAAAGAAAATCATCAAGAGGCTCTTTATAGCGATGCTCCAGAACTTTTAGAGCAGGCATGGCAATCGGTAGCCGAGTATCATCAGGAGTTTCTTAACTTCTTTGGTAGTGATGAAGTAACTCTGTCAGGATATGAGTTAAATAAGAAAATCAATGAGTTACAAGAGATCATCACCAAGCGTCATCTGGCAGAGGCAGGTATTGATGAATCCAAATCTCTGTCAGAGATTGCCGAAGAAGCAGGAGTCACAGAAGAAGAACTGAAAGCTGCCGTCGAAGAAGCAGGTGCTGACTCTGATTCAGTTTCTCAGCTATTTGACAGCAGTCAGGGCAAGACAAAAATGGTCATGCCTAAAGTTGACTTACCTGCTGAACTCAAGAAAGCAGAACAGGTAACTGTCTTCACGCATCCTCGCTGGGGTCAGATGTTTCTACCAACCTACACGCAGTTCAAAACTATTCTCGAATCGGAGGACTGGCAGAGCAACAAAGATACTAATAAATTGGTTCGCAAGTATCTGGAAGACCCAACAATTAATGTTTTTGTCTGGCGCAAATTAAGCCAACTTTACTCAGAGCAGTTAGAAAAGGTACTGCAAGCTTTTTTGGAGCGTCCAGATTTTAAGCTAGAACGCGATTTAGATGCTTTGCTGCAAGAACATAAAAAACCTCTAGAGCCAGAGTTACCCGAAATAGCGAGTGTACCCATACACTTACACAACCTATTTCAAGAAGCCCTTGCCGAGGTCAATAAATCAAAGTCGAAGGGTAAAGGTAAAAACAAAGAGAATACAGCGCGAGGCTTTAAGTAAACTTGACTGAAGCCAGGTTAAGATTCTCTTTGCAGTCTTATGCCAGCTTATCCAGATGTCAGCCACCGTTGTCACGCTAAAGGTTACTGAACATCAGCACCATTTGCTGATTCAAAACCCTACATCAGGCATATCTTTACAGGGACGCATTAAGGTGCCTGGTGACAAGTCTATCTCTCACCGTGCCTTAATGCTGGGAGCGATCGCCCAAGGAGAAACCCTAATTCAGGGGCTACTCTTAGGAGAAGACCCCCGCAGTACTGCTGAGTGTTTTCGAGCAATGGGTGCCCAAATCTCGGAACTAAATACAGAACAGGTGAGAGTAAAGGGTGTGGGGCTGGGGCAGTTGCAAGAACCAGTGGATATCTTGAATGCAGGCAACTCCGGGACTACGCTGCGATTGATGCTGGGACTCTTAGCCTCTCACCCCGGACGATTCTTTACGGTAACGGGAGATAGCTCATTGCGATCGCGTCCTATGTCTCGTGTTGTGCAACCATTGCAACAAATGGGAGCCACTATATGGGGGCGTCAGGGAGCATCACTAGCCCCCCTAGCCATCCAAGGACAGCAGCTCCAACCCAACCATTACCAGTCCCCAATTGCCTCAGCTCAAGTTAAATCCTGTATCCTCCTCGCGGGTTTAATGGTAGAAGGAGAAACCACTGTTACTGAACCCGCCCTCTCCCGCGACCACAGCGAACGAATGCTGCAAGCGTTTGGAGCAAAAATCAGCATTGAGCCTACAACTAATAGTGTCACCGTCACGGGACCAGCTCAACTGCAAGGGCAAACAGTAATTGTTCCCGGTGATATTAGTTCCGCAGCGTTTTGGTTAGTTGCTGGGGCAATCGTTCCGGGTTCAGAACTGCTAATTGAAAATGTTGGGATCAATCCTAGTCGGACTGGCGTTTTAGAAGCTCTATCGATGATGGGAGCGGATATTACACTGGAAAATCAGCGCGTGGTGACGGGGGAACCCGTAGCGGACTTGCGAGTCCGCCACGGACGGCTAAAAGGATGTGAAATTGCTGGTGATTTGATTCCCCGATTAATTGATGAGATTCCGATTCTGGCAGTCGCAGCGGTTTTTGCTGAAGGAACGACAGTCATTCGGGATGCAGCGGAACTGCGAGTTAAAGAAAGCGATCGCATTACTGTTATGGCATCTCAATTAAACAAAATGGGTGCTCGTGTTACAGAATTACCTGATGGTTTGGAAATTACAGGCGGTACTGTTTTAACAGGGGCTGAGGTTGATAGTCACACCGATCATCGGATTGCCATGAGTCTTGCTGTTGCCGCTCTTAATGCCACTGACACAACGACCATCCACGGTGCTGAAGCTGCTGCCATCTCCTATCCGGACTTTACTACAACGTTGCAGCAGCTTTGCAACTAGCAATGAAGACTAACCAAAGAACGATCGCTAAAACCGAAGCGACTATCCTCAAGTAAATCTTATGGGTAGCAGCAAGATGCCTCGCTACTACCAAGTCAGATCTAGATTTTCCCCTCCCCTACGAGGGTAAGGGAGGGGAGCCAATATCAAGCTCCCTCTTCTCTGTAAGGGAACCCTATTAATGGGTTAGGGCGTGTTTTCAAACTCTATATTTACCTGTCTGTTGCAAAGAAGATCCCCCCCAGCCCCCCTTAAAAAGGGGGGAGAATCTACTCAAAGTCCCCCTGTCTTGCTCGAAGTTTTGGGGAAGCAGAGCTACACCCTTGCA
>DATNQT010000096.1:0-9387 GCA_036703885.1 Candidatus Sericytochromatia bacterium | reverse complement strand
GATGAAGACTTACGCGCTGACCGACAACCCGATTTCACTCAGATAGACATGGAAATGAGTTTCATGTCTCAAGACGAAATTCTCGAACTCAATGAAGGGTTAGTTTGTCACGTCTTCAAAACCGTCAAAGGGATTGACCTGTCGCGCCCCTTCCCCCGCCTTACCTATGCCGAAGCGATGGAGCGTTACGGGAGTGATAAACCGGATACACGCTTTGGGTTAGAGCTGGTCAACGTTTCGGATTTACTCAAAGACTCTGGATTCAAGGTATTTTCAGGAGCGATCGCATCTGGAGGTATTGTCAAAGTTTTACCCATTCCTGGCGGTAACGATGTTATCTCTAACGTGCGGATTAAACCGGGTGGAGACTTATTCAAAGAAGCCAGTGAAGCTGGGGCAAAAGGTCTTGCCTACATTCGAGTTCGGGAAAATGGGGAAATCGACACCATTGCGGCAATTAAAGACAACTTAAGCGAAGCCCAAAAACTAGAACTGTTAACTCGCACGGGTGCAACAGCAGGAACGCTCCTACTTTTTGCGGCTGATTCCGCTAATACCGTCAACAAAACCTTAGACAGGCTGCGCCTAGTCATTGGCTCTCAGTTAGGCTTAATCGACCCAGAAAAGAATAACTTGCTCTGGGTAACTGAATTCCCAATGTTCGAGTGGAATGCTGAAGAAAAGCGCTTGGATGCCCTACATCACCCCTTTACAGCCCCTCACCCGGATGATTTAGATGACCTTAAAACAGCACGGGCGCAAGCCTATGACTTGGTTTACAACGGCTTTGAAATTGTCAGTGGAAGCCTGCGGATTTACCAACCCGAACTCCAACAACGAGTGTTTGAAACGATTGGCTTATCTCCAGAGGAAGCCCATAATAAATTCGGATTCCTACTAGAGGCATTTGAGTACGGAACTCCGCCTCATGGTGGACTCGCCTACGGTTTAGATCGGCTAGTAATGCTACTGGCTGGAGAAGAGTCGATACGAGATGTGATTGCCTTTCCCAAGACGCAACAAGCACGCTGCTTGCTAACCGATGCTCCTGCTGGTGTTGATGACAAGCAGTTGAAGGAATTACAAGTTGCTTCTACTTACAAACCAAAGCCTCAAGCTAACTAAGAGTTGGGAGATCTATGTACTGAGATATAGGTCTTATAGTAGTGGAGAAATCTTTGCAAAGATTTTACTATTACAACCATGAGCTTGCTGTCCTATCAGTTGGCTTACCCTCCCGACTTAGAAGCCGGGAGGGTATATTAATGCTGATTTATATCTAAGTAAACATAAGAAAAGCCCCTAGAGCGCATGAACTAGGAGCTTGTTGTCCTATCGTTAGCAATGCCCTCATTACTTTGGACTTGCCTTATCTTGAATGTACTACCCTGGTTAGAGATAATCCTCTACCTAAAGGCATCGTCCTTGAGGTATAGAGAAGTCGGCTATATAAATAACATTTATTAACCATTTATTAAAATAGCAGCTAGAGTAAGACCTTCAACAAAAAGCAATAACCCAAAGTGAGATGCTAGAGCCGTGTCAGCCTTAATAAAAAAACTGGGTAGCTTCAACAGCCACCCAGCACATTCATCAAGGTAAACCGACTTGTTTGAACCCGATACTTGTGGAGAATTAAGCGGTGACTGCTTTCTTGGTCACAACATTCAATTCGCCTTTTGCATACTTAGCAGCATAGTCATCCAGAGTCATCTGCTTAATCTTGCTGGCATTTCCGGCAGTACCAAACTGCTGATAACGCTCTAAGCAAACCTTCTTCATGTAAGCGATAGAAGGCTTCATGAAGTGACGGGGGTCAAAGTTTGATGGGTCTTTTGCTGCGGCTTCGCGAAACGCGGCAGTGATTGCCAAGCGGTTATCAGTGTCGATATTAACTTTACGTACACCGCTCTTAATGCCCTTTTGAATTTCTTCAACAGGTACACCGTAGGTTTCAGGAATCTTACCGCCGTACTGGTTAATGATTGCAATCAAGTCTTCCGGTACAGAGGAGGAACCATGCATCACCAAGTGGGTGTTGGGCAGGCGGCGATGAATTTCTTCAATCCGGCTGATGGCGAGAATTTCACCAGTAGGTTTGCGGGTAAACTTGTAAGCTCCGTGGCTTGTGCCAATAGCGACAGCCAGAGCGTCTACACCCGTTTGCTCAACAAAGTCTACAGCTTCGTCGGGGTCGGTCAACAGTTGGTCATGGGAAAGAGTGCCTTCAAAACCGTGACCGTCTTCCGCTTCACCTGCGCCAGTTTCCAGAGAACCCAAGCAACCGAGTTCGCCTTCAACACTGACGCCAACTGAGTGAGCGACTTCTACAACTTTACGAGTAACTTCAACGTTGTACTCGTAGCTAGAGGGAGTCTTGGCATCTGCCTCTAATGAGCCGTCCATCATGACGCTGGTGAAACCATGACGAATTGCCGAGTAGCAGGTGGCTGGGCTATTGCCGTGGTCTTGGTGCATGGCAATAGGCAGATGGGGGTAGGTTTCCACCGCCGCCAGAATCAGATGGCGAAGGAAATTTTCCCCAGCATAGCTGCGAGCACCGCGAGAGGCTTGTAAAATTACCGGGCTATCTGCCTCCTGAGCAGCCTGCATGATCGACAGGATCTGCTCCATATTGTTGACGTTATAAGCTGGAATGCCGTAGCCGTTCTCAGCCGCATGCTCCAGTAGCAGCCGCATGGGTACAAGCGCCATATATAGTCCTCCTAACTTCTGGTTTGTTGTGAGCTAATTGCTTTAAGACAAGCGTAATTCTTAGGATAATCTTAAGATATTTTATCGAGTTATAGGAAATTATCTCTATACGATTCCTAAATAAGCCTTGTTTATAAGCTCAATAATTCCTGTCTATCGCTTTAAATGGGTCGCCCGGGATTCGAACCCGGAACAAATCGGTTAAAAGCCGAGTACTCTACCGTTGAGTTAGCGACCCGAAAAATGAATTTTTAACGCACCGTTTCCTAATTTAGCAAAAGTTTAGAGGAATGTCCAGAGGAAATCACAAAAATGCCGCTGTTAATTTGACCGATACCTCATAGCTGGCTCCAGGAGCCAATTCGGTGAGATGCTCTCCCGTATTGAGGGCATTGCGAGGAGCGCTCCAAGGTTCAAGGCAATAGTAGTCTTTGCCCTTAACTGTCCAAAATACCAAGGTGGAGTAGAGGTCACTGTAACTTAGCGTAAGTTTTAACTGGCGTTCTTTATCGGTAACGCTTGCAGAAGTGTTGCTCACTTGGCGGAAAGCCACATCAATCTCGTCAAGATTCCAATCAAATGTGCCGTTGAAGGCATGAACGTCTTTGGTAATCTGATCTAGATACTCGGATGAGGGGATGGCAAGCTCAAGTTGGGTTTTGTCAGATGTAGAGAAGTAGGGATGCAGACCTGTGGAAAATGGCATCGCCTCCGTTGAATGGTTCGTGTATCGCTGGTGAATCTCTAAAGTATTGCCCTTGAGCTGGTAGGTGAAGGCAAGTTGGAAGTCAAAGGGGTAAACACTGCGAGTCTGGTCATTACTCTTGAGGACGAGAGTCAGGCTAACCATGTCAGTTGTTACTTGGTCAGTGACTTCCCAGGGTAAGTCACGGGCGAAGCCGTGCTGTTTGAGCGTGTAACTTTGCCCTTGGTAGGTATAGGTGTTGTCGGGTAAGTTGCCACAGATGGGGAAGAGGATTGGGATGCCACCCCGGACACTCAACTTGGGGTCGGCAAAGCGTGCGGCGTCAAGGTAGAGAATGTCTTGACCTTGGAGACTCCAGCTTGTAATGATGCCACCGCGTTCCGGAACAACTTCCAGTTGAGACTGGGCGTCCTGGTCAGTGAGGATATAGGTTTCGTATTGCTGTTGCTTTTGTGCGATCGCAAACACAGGTAGTCTTTCTCCCTCAACGAGCTGCTGTTGATTAGCTGCACCCGAACTTTAACAAACTCTTGTCTAAAAACCTATCAGGTTCACAAATCCTTAATAGCATATCTTCTACGCTGTGAAGTTAGAGCTATTTATTGCTTTTAGGTTGAAGACACAAGCTTTACACAATGCCTGTGTCTAAGCAACTAGGAGCCAGCTTTCAGGGGAAAGTGATTTTTACCACAATGTTCATGCCCACTCGTGCCTGGGTTATCTACCTTAAAAGCCAGCTTGTTTCTTTCAGAGTATGCTACGCATTTTTAGCTGTGATTTGTATCACTTTGTAAAGGTGCGAAAAATCACTATGGCTTGTTGACCTAAATCAGTTGCCAGGAGCGCGAAATAGTGGAGATTAAGGATAATCCCCATCAAGACGCTCTGGTCTCATGATTCGCACGCTTGTACAATCGGCTTTTAAAACAGGTTGCCTTAGTGTGGCTTCTGAAGGTTTAATCCGTCAGGTGCTGGAAATGAAAGGTTACGAGACATCAGATTTAGAAGCCCTTTCCACTCTCTATGAAGCTGTAAACTCCGGTAAGATCCAGCGTGAAGGTCGTGGCAATCCTGCCATGAGTTTAGTACATAGCACTCGCTAAAGCTCGAAACCCAGTACGTGTGATAGTCCCTCGTGTTTCAGTAAGTGTTAACAGCAGCAAACCTTTAAGAATTATTCGTTAAGCCTGTTGCAGCTCCATCCGAATTTGAGAAACAACTGGGGTGTCAGTTACAGGGATTTTAAGTTCGGCAGAGTTCTGGAACAGGCTTACTACGTAGCCAGCGAGTAGGCAGGGACAAAGCTAAACTCTCAAGATTTGTTGCAGTTGAAATAGATGTCAAAAGTTAACGGCTCCTCAAGTTACTAGTGCAGCGACGTTCGGCGAACGCTCAGTCGAGTCGTGGCGGAAATAACTATCCAGTTGGACATTGGTTAAAAGGCTTACTGTACAAGCAATATTCATAAAAGCCTTCTGCCTCCTGCCTTCTAGCTTCTTGCACTACTGTTATACTGTGGCGATCGCATTCTCGGAAATCGGAAGTCCGTACCTTTATGCCAAGCCGATCAAGCAAGGAGTATGTAACAATAGCAGTGTCTGGCACTTCAGACACTCATATACCCTTAGCAAGCCAGGATATTAAACCTGGAAAAGTGCGCTAGTCGCAATGGCGGAATCCCTTTTTGCTTTCTCTTGCCTTGGCTCCTTGCCGATGACAACTGACCGAAAATCCCCAATTAGCTTACAGGGCAAATTGCTCTCCACCATTGCCTTGCTCCGAGTTTTCTTGACGACTTACGCGCTTGAATGAGGATGCCAGCGGTTGCTTCCAACTGTTGCGGATTACATAAAGTCACTCTCAAGATAGTCGCTAAATGCAAGCTAAACTTTTAAGGATTAAAGGGGAAAGATCGTGGAGGCATCTCACATTTGACGAAGGCAAGCTTTATAAAGTTAACCCTGCCTCAAGTCTACAAGCAAGCACATTGTCTGAAAAAAGAGTGGCTTGCTCCGCAAGTATTGAAGAGTTATCAACTCAGGAGAAGCGAATACTATGCTACACCGCAAGATTTATCAACTGTGTTGCGATGGTCGAGAGGTGTGTGTTTTCTTGCGGGATCAGCAACGTTGGATTGAACGCGCCCGCATAGTCGATATTGAAGGCGATTTAGTTACGATTCGCTACGAAAGCGAGGAAGAAGATGAAGTCAGTTCTTGGGAAGAAATGGTGCGTCTGGAAAGTATTGGTTCTGTAACTCAGAAACTAGCTTCAGTACCCAGAGGACACGTTGAACCCTTGGTTTCTGACGACTGCCCGGAAGCCGAACAAATTCACCCTCGTTCTCAAGACTTAAATCAAGATTAGTCATTGGTTATTGGTCATTGGTTATTTGTCATTGCTGTTCAAAAACCCGGTTTCGATTAGCAAAGGACTCATAACTAATGACTAATAACTATTTATTTAATTGTCCAGAGGGGGTTCAGTGGGTTCAAAGACTGGACAATACCCCTCTGGTGTTACTTTAAAACCATACAGGGGAGATGCTGAATTCCAGCACCGTTGACCTCGTTGGTGACGGCAGTTGCCACAGCAGTCGATGTTTATTGGCATTCTGGCATTGCTGCCTGTCTGAAGTAGTTCTCGTTGCGACAATCCGCGCAACACTAGCTCTTCTCCCTGCCAGCGGGCTTCCACAAGACCAGTATCAGCAAAATCTTGCCAACGGGGGTCAGCCGCGATCGCTTCTGGCAGGGTAATTGTGACAACGGTACCCAACTCAGTAAGTTCGCCCTCATAATTGGTCTCCGTTGGGGCGGGCGGTTGCATGAACGTCTCACCAATCGGCAGTTCTACCAATGTTCCTGCTGCGGGAGAATGGATATGGTAGCGATTTTGCAACTCCTCTAGTCCGGTCAGATCGGATAAATAAGTTGGGGAACCGTGGACGAAAACAACGTGCTGTGGACGGAGATTGTGAATTAACTGGGTAGTTCCCAGACAATCGCCATGTTGGGCAAGAAGATAGGTTTCGACCGCAGCAACGCCAGAGTTGTCAGTTTTTAGAGGATACTTCAGGCGTTCCGGTTGCAGCACGACCTGAAGACTAGAGTCAGGATGCCAGTACTCGCTCAAGTCAGTCATTTCATCAATCAAGACGATACAGGGAGACTGACCGAGGGAATGACGCGGTGCTGACTCCAGGCGACGCACGCGAGGGCGCACCCGATCATCCCAAAACAGGGGTTGATGTCGGGCAAAGTTTTGGACTGAGGTGGGGAAGTGAGGCAGGAGTTCCAAGTAGGCGTCACAACCAGCGGCGACGGTGCGATCAACCCAAATATCTAGATTCCGTCCCGTGAAGTGGTGATGACTCCGCAGCAGCATGAGGATTTCTTGACCTAATCCTAAGGTCGGCACAGGCAACAGAACAGAGAGTTGATTGGCGATCGCGCGATCGATACGCTCTACCAACAGATTTTCCTGTTGCCGCCGATGAGGATGTCGAGCCGTGCCGTAACTGCCTTCCAGAATCAGTACATCAGGCTGCGTACCCCTTAGAGCTTCAATGGATAATCCCTCCACTAACCGCGAGTTAGAGAGGAAAAAGTCACCCGTGTAAAGCAACCGATACGTTCGGCTTGGTGCAGTGTAGGTGAGCAGAAAAGCCGCTGCCCCAGGTAAATGTCCGGCGGGAAATAATTCCGCAACCAGTCCCTCGCGAAATTCAACAGGCGATCGCCAAGGTAATGCATTACAAAATTTAGGAATATCCTCAGGCGATACCCCCGACCAATTCAGCGGCAACAACTGAGTTGTCACCTCACTAGCATAAATCGGCAACTGCGGGAAAGCTTCATGGAGAGCCAGCAATCCCTGAGCGTGGTCACTGTGAGCGTGACTGCACAATACTAAATCGGCAGGTAACTTCGCTTCGGCTTGTAGAGCGTTAATATCCGCTAGCCCACAGTCGAGGAGGATGCGGTGAGGTCCCATTTGCACCAGCAAAGAAACACCCTCCGCACCATGACCAACACCATAAGGAAAACAGGCTAATCGATCATCTTCAGATGCCAATGACCGTTGATTGCTCATGAGTTGTCAAAGATATAGTCAGCAACAAGCAGCCTTTAGCAATCAGCCAGAGGTTAGCTGTCTGTCAGTAGAAAGCAAGTCCTACTCAGTCTGGACGCTAAAGGGCTGAGAGCTATTAGCTGATGGCTAAACTAGATAAGCGATTTTTAGTGGGCAGAACCGTTACCGTGATAGTTATCAGAATCGTAAAATCCGTTCTTAGTACCAAAAACTAAGGCTAAAACCGTAAAAATAACTGTTAATCCCACTAAAACCAGTTTGACATCCATTTGATCACTTACCTCCTATCTAAAAAACTTCAACGGTGAATTTAGTTATATCTAATGATGAATTCTTACATAGCTGCTCAAATTGTAGAACCGAATTGGCTTGCCCGTCCATCTACCGAAGTGTCACCTGACCTGATAGGCTGCACCTTGGTGCGCCAGTTCAGCGATGGCAGCCTCCTGCGAGCCACGATTGTAGAGACTGAAGCCTATGGTTTCGACGACCCAGCTTGCCATGCTTATCGCCGTCGGACACAGCGCAATGAGGTGATGTTTGGGCCTGCGGGGTATACCTATGTTTACTTAATTTATGGTCTTTACTACTGCCTGAACATCGTTACAGATCGGGATGAAGTTGCTAGTGCGGTATTGATTCGTGCTTTGCAGTTAGACTCCGTACCCAGTTGGGTTAATCTGCCGACTCGCTCGAAACCCTATCGAATTGCGGCGGGTCCCGGTAAGCTCTGTAATGTTATGCAAATTGACCGCAGTCTGAATGGTCAAGTTTTAGCACTCGGTCAACCGTTATGGTTGGAACACCGTCCGCCAGAGTTTGTCCCCGATTTAATCCAGACGACTCGGATTGGATTGACGCAGGGAGCGGATTTGCCGTGGCGATGGTATCTGAACAATTGCCCTGCTGTCTCTAAGCTTTAGGGTAGAGGGGGAAATGGTCAGAGTTTTAAACGGGAGGCTTTTAGCTCAATTCCTGGCATCCTGATGCTGTCTCGTGGGGCAGAGGCATCTCTATAAATAATCGTTACTTCTATAAAGCCTTAAGATTGAGTACTATTCCGTACTGAATTTTAAGGCGGGTCTGAATTATTCTGACTTAAAGATTGGCAATTAGACCGAGTGAGCCTTGTAAGTTCTTGATTGCCGTTTTTCAACTAAATCTGTATAAAAAAACTTCCTAATCTCTGCGCGAAAGTACCTGCTCATCTGAGCAAGAGTTGATTGCTTTTGTCTTTCTATAGAACGGCAGGCGAATGTTGTCTGCTCCTAACAACACTCTTTGCATTAGGACGAGATGTTTCTTTGTTATGTGTAATTCTTCTTTACCGCTCAACGGTCTGCGAGTGCTCGTTGTTGATAGTGACCCTGATTCTAGAGTTCTGCTGACAATGATATTTGAACCCTATGGCGTCGAGATGCTCGCCGCGCCCTCAGCAGGTGAGGCTCTAGAAATCCTGAAACAAGTTAGAGCAGACCTCCTAATTAGTGAAATTCGCTTGCCCAAAGAAAATGGCTACTCGCTGATGAGCAAGGTGAAAGCCCTTGAGATCGCGCAACAAGTCCAGATTCCAGCGATCGCTCTCACGGTATACGCTAGGGAGGGTGATCGCGCCCACGCCCTATCGGTGGGCTTTAATCGGCACTTATCCAAACCTTTCGACATTGATGAGCTGCTAGAAATAGTTACTTGCCTAACTCTTAATAAACAACTTCAATCGATACCTGCATGAATGCCACTGCCTTTACTCAACAGGTAGAAGCGATGTCCGATCGCGTACAAGTTAACTCTCTTCAGGCTGTAAGATTTCTCTTCTGGTCAGTCTGTGAGTAACAGTTCTTGAGAGGAGCTTTCGGGAGAACAAATGAACG
>DATNQT010000095.1:0-3620 GCA_036703885.1 Candidatus Sericytochromatia bacterium | reverse complement strand
TCGCCTGTACCCGCCAAAGTTTCCACCCGTTGAGTCGTAAAATCAATCTTTCTGAGAGCATGATTTTCCGTATCAGCAACATAGAGAATTTGACTTTCTGCATCAAAAGCCATACCTTGAGGTGCAAAAAACTCAGCCTCCCCAAAGCCGCCGTCAGTTAAACCGGGTTTCCCTGTACCGATGACGTGCAGCACCTCACCTTCGGTAGTGCTCACAACAATTCGGTTATGTCCCGAATCCGCAATAAACAAGCAAGAACCGACCAAGCTTTGTTGAACCGAGTTAGCAGGGCCCGGCAATACTGTTTCATCTACAGATTGATTATCCTCAGTCATTTCGCCCAAAAGTGCTTGATGTTGTTGAAGCACTTTTGCCTCCGTGGCAGTGATGGCAAATGCCAGCACTTTACCGGGAAAAGCCAGGGGGGTTGATAGAGGTTTGCGCTGCTTTTCTAAGCGGAAACTGAGTTCTTTAAAGTCGATCGCATTTTTATCTTTGTATTCAGCAATTAACTTGTCAACTAGCGCGTCAAGTGCTTCTCTATTGCCTTCCCCGGAAACAAAGCCGACGACATAACTTTCAGGATCGATCACCATTAAAGTCGGCCAAGCACGAACAGCGTAGCTTTGCCAAACTTTCATGCCGCTGTCAACGATTACGGGATGTTCGATATCGTAGCGGAGGATGGCTTGGCGGATGCTTTCTACATCTTTTTCATTTTCAAATTTGGCCGAGTGAACGCCGATAACCGTGAGGGAATCTTTATATTTTTGTTCGAGGTATTTTAAGTCTGGGAGGACGTGCAAGCAGTTGATGCAGCAGTACGTCCAGAAGTCGAGGAGGACGACGCGGCCTTTTAGAGATTCAATGGATAAAGGTTTCTCGGTGTTTAACCAGGGGTAGTTTGCGGGGAATTCTGGTGCTCTGACGCGGGGCATGGCATCTCCTTGGTAAGGCGTGAATGATTTTTTTACTTCTTTAATTTAGCCGGAAGTTTCGCGGCATGGGGAAAAAGCTGGTTAAACCTGGGCTTTTGGAGACAGCCAAGATGCCATTGCCACCAGAGGGGAGTGAGTTGAGTGCTCCTATGGTCACATTGAATACTTTAGTCTGTAGAACTTTTGTATTCAAAACCTTACTATTTCTCTCTATGCAGCCTAGCAAACTAGACCAAACTTTAGGACTAGAAATACAACGTCGTCGCATAGAGAAACGTTGGTCACAAGAATACCTGGCAGAAGTCACAGGTCTGCACAGAACTTATATCAGCCAGCTTGAGCGAGGGCTGAAAAGTCCATCTGTTAGAGTTCTTAGTCACATTACAAATGCTCTGGACATAACAATGGGTGAATTTTTACGAGTTGTAGAGGAACTCTTGAATGCTGACGGAAAACGAGATTGAAAGATTGAGGCAAGCCATTATTGCTACCATTGCATCTCCAGTTATAGGCTCGATAGAGGATTATACTTGGGAAGCTATTTTTCATTATGTCAAGCATATTCCTTTATCAGATCCAGCATTAGGACGTAGCAAACTCCTCTAGGATGCTGTTGACACCACGACTGCAACTGGTTGGTCACTCAAATCTCTCCAACTGAAGAGTCTTACTGTTGGACATACATTTTTGTTTGTCATTCAGAGAGCAGATGTTATCAAAAAGGCTGCCAAACTTGGTTTTCCTGGTTTGACGGAACAATCCTCACCTGCTGAACTCGGAGCAGCTATTGTTAAGCATTGGAACGAGAAAATTATATCGAGTCAAGCAGAACAGAGCATTACCAATAGCTATGAAGGCATACTGCTGAAAACCATTAGAGGATATGAATATATTTACTGTGAATTCCCTCTTAATCCACTTGACGCAAATGCTTTTTCTTGGGCTTGGAGAGTGGATAAAGTTACTGGAATATCTGGAGCAGGCCTACAAGGCAATGTTGCAGGTAAGCTAGAGTTAGTTTGGTACAAGAATCAAAAGCAACTTTTTAGAGCTAGAACCATTCCTCCCGAAGCAGTTCACATCAGGGTTAAGCGAACTCGTATTACACTTGATCGATATGTGCAAACTGTTCTCTCAGCTTTGCAAGATCAACTCAGTACACAGTCTTTTGACAGTGAACTGGGAGAATAGATGCAGCTATTGCTTTACCTAGAAGTGGGGGTACTGATTCTCCGATTTGAGAAGCCATATCAGTGTATGTTCCCAGAAAGTGAAAGTTATCTGGGTAAGAGTGCAATCTTGCAGCTTCACGGATTGTAATTGTCCGATTTTGGGTTGGATGAAAAAACCTGCCCGATCCTGGATGGAAAACCCACCTTGTGATAGTTCTTGCTGGTTTATCCCAATAAAGCCTTCCATATGCACCGCTATAGTGCTTTTTAGGAGCTAATTCCGGTGGCAAGTCTCTAGCATCTTGCCCTTCACTAAGAAGACGCACTCTTGACATTTGAATGGGACTTAAAGCACGAGCAACGTGATTGAAAAGTTTCGTACTTCCATTACGTATCATTGCTTGGTACGCAGTTTGGGGTGGAAAAGGATAAACTTCAGCATTATATTCATCTCCTGCGTTCAAGGACGGCAAATCTCCAATCGCATCTCTAACTGTGACGACTGAAGAAATGTTTGATTCTAGGGGACTAAGTTGGTAACAAGATTTAGTAGCTCTGTAATCGCTTCTAATCTCGCCAGCGTGTGTAGGTTCAGGGAATTGAAGTTGTTTATCTAAACTAGCCAGGAAAAAAGCCCTCGATCTGGTCTGCGGTACTCCATAATGCGCGGAGTTTAGCGATCCATAAGTGACTTTATAACCTTGCGACTCAAGTTGCTGTGTAATTTCATTCTTAACTACACCACCATAAGCTTTCAAGATTTCAGGTACGTTCTCCATAACAACGTAAAGGGGTCTAAATTCCTGTACGAATTCTAAAAATGTCCGATATAACTGATTGCGAGAGTCGCTGAGGTAGCGATAGTCAGCAGGAATATTTCTTGAAAATCCTTGGCATGGGGGACCGCCTATCAACGCTGTTAGTTCCTCTCTCTGCAAACCCAAACATAATCGCAAATCCAAAGGATTGACCTCACGTATATCCTGATGAACAATTTTGGTGTTTGGGTAATTATGCTTATAGGTCGCTAGAGCTTTCGCATCCACCTCGATCGCACATAAAGATTCAAAACCAGCCAGGTGAAATCCTGTAGTCAAGCCACCCGCACCAGAAAATAAGTCAATAGTCTTATATGTCATAATCGAATACTATAGTATTAGGAAGCTATTGTCAACCAACTTCAGCAATTGGCGTCTCTTGCTTCTCCCAAATTTTATCCTTGGTTTTCCCGGCGGTTATTTTCCAAAATAACCAATACACCGTTAATTTTATTCGGGTCGATCGCCTCTGTCATTGAGTTAACCCACAGATCGATCTTCTGCGGTTCCCCTTGCAAAGGCAAGAGGACGCGATCGGGGTAATATTGCTCTCTATAGCAATCCTAAATGATTTATGAGATAATAGCCACGATCACTACATAATTTGTATATGTTAGAAGAGTTAACGGAATTTATCCAATCTAATCCCGATCCCCGCGAGTTGAAACGAGCAATTACCGTCCAAATGCAGC
>DATNQT010000094.1:0-20402 GCA_036703885.1 Candidatus Sericytochromatia bacterium | reverse complement strand
CTGCCGAATTGGAAGATAAATTAAGAACGCTGTGCCGCAACCCGGTGCTGAAATACACTGCATTTGACCTCGGTGTTTTTCTACCACAATCTGGTAGCTAATAGACAGCCCTAATCCTGTACCGGAACCAACAGGTTTCGTCGTGAAAAACGGCTCAAATAATCTCTGAGATACCTCCTGTGTCATACCAGGTCCGTTGTCGCCAATTAGAATAACCACTTGATTGCAGTCGGCTAATACCTGTGTGCAAATCCAAATAGTATTGGGATGCTTTCTAATGTCTTCCAGAAAGCGTTCTTTGTTGTACTCATCTATCGCCTCGATCGCATTACTCAGGATATTCATAAATACCTGATTGAGTTGTCCAGGGTAGCACTGTACATTAGGTAGGTTACCGTAGTCTTTGATGACTTGAATATCTGTACACTCTGGTTGTCTAGCTTTCAATCGGTGAGCGAGAATTAGCAGAGTATTATCAAGACCAGAGTGAATATCCACCCATTTCATTTCAGCTTCATCGATTCGTGAGAAGTTACGCAACGATAAGACAATTTGGCTGATGCGCTCGGTTCCTATTCTCATCGAGGTCAAGATTTTGGGTAGATCTTCTCTGATGAAATCAAGGTCAATCTCTTCTGCCAAAGATTGAATCTCCGCTGAGTGAGGATAGTGTTCTTGGTAACGTTGAACTAGAGTGAGCAAGTCTTCAGCATATTGCTTGACGTAGCTGAGATTGCCGTAGATGAAGCTAACGGGGTTGTTTATTTCGTGAGCAATGCCTGCTACGAGTTGCCCTAAAGAAGACATTTTTTCGCTTTGTACCAGTTGGGTTTGGGTCTCTCTAAGTTCGCCCAAAGCTTTCTCCAGTTTGGCGGCTTGCTCTTGAGCTTTGTCGGTAGCGGTGCGACTTTGATGTAAGAGTTGGGCTTGATCGATTGCGATCGCAATTTGATCGGCAACTGCTTGTAGCAGTTCTACCTCACTATCCCGCCAAGGTCTTGAACCACTAGAGTGACCACAGCTAACCACACCAATTTCGCCGGATGTCGTATGGATTGGCAGTGCCAAGAGAGCCGTGTAACCTATACTGAAAAACAACTTTCGCTCTAGTGGATCGGTTAACGTCTTAGCACTTTCTACACGAGTTATTTCCTTGTTGAAAATTCTGACAGTCAAGGGACCGAATGTTGTCAGAGGAATGCCGTGACCGATGAGGCTGGGAAACATGGAAGTCTTAGCCTCGGTAACAACCTCCCAAACAGGAGTAGCTGCATCAGGTCGATACCAAAGGAAGAAGCAGCGATCGATCTGTAATAGGTTACGAATCTCGTGAACAGCGGTTTCGAGGATGGTATTGAGGTCAAGGGAGCGACGAATCTGACTGGCGAGTTGGTTGAGCAGTGCCTCTTTCTGAGCAAGTTCCCGAAACTTCGCTTCCGATTCCCGTACCCCTTCCTCTGTCTGCTGGCGCTCAATCTCGGCTCCCAGCCACTGCGCCATTAACTTCAATAGCTCTTTATCCCCTACTGTAAAGGGCTTCTGGCGTACCTTAAGACTAAAAAAGCTTAAGGTGCCGTAAACTGAACCCCCCACGGTTACTGGCATACCAATATAGGATTCCAGTCGGCTGGAGCTGTAGGCGAGGAGGTTACACCAGCGGGATGTTCCAGCAGATTCAAAAGCAACGGGTTCTTTTGCGGCTAAAGTCACGCCGCAATAAGTGTGTTCCAAACTCCAAATATTTCCTTTGGTCAGTGGGAAATTGGACTTAGGTGGAACTTGAGCGGCAACCACTTCATAGAGATTGTTTTCTACTCGACCTAAAGCCCCCATTTCCAAACCGAATTGGCGGCGTCCTAGTGCCAACAGTCCTTGCAGGCGCTGGTCAAATCTGAGTTTTCGAGCTGTGCTTACTTTGTAGAGTGAGCGCAGGGCTTCTTCTGTCCGCTTACGCTCAATAATTTCGTTTGTCAGCTTGGTTGCTTGTTCTTGGGCTATGAGCGTAGTAGTACGACTTTGATGCAAGAGTTCAGCTTGTTGAATAGCGATCGCCAGTTGCTCGGCAACCGCAAGAGTTAGTTCCACCTCAGGTTCTTGCCAAGGGTAGGGACGATTTTCGACAACTAAGCTAAGAGTGCCCCAAACTGTGGAGCCAAAGTGTAAGGGTACCAGAAACCAAGCGCCAGGAAAAGTTTGGGCAAAGTAACGGTTGATTTCATCGTCACAACGGCTAGCATCGTCAATTCTGACAACTTCTGAGCGCTTCAGCCGTGCGGCTATCAGATTACCCTCATCAGGGATTTCTAAACCCAAAGCTACGGGTAAATCTGGAGAGGCACGATAATCTGCCACATTCAACCAAAGCTTCTGCTCCGGTAAATATTGAACGATTACAACGCGATCGACTGGCAGGAGGTTGCCAATTTCCTCAACAGCTGTGGAAAAAATTGTCTCTAAATCTAAGGAATGGCGGATTGCCTGGACAACCTGATTGAGTGCCTGCTCTCGAAAAGCCCACTGTTGTAGCACATCTTCTGTATGCTTGCGCTGGGTAATGTCACGGGTTACGCTCAATAAAAACCCGATAGACCCGTCTTGGGTAAACTCAGGGACAATGCGAGATTGATAAAACTTGATGCCGTCGGGTGTAGGAAAATCAAATTCAATAAGCCGTTCCAGTCCAGTTGCCAATACATCGAGCAAAGCCGCCTGCCAATAAGCAACTAGCTCCGGCGACATCCCTAAATCCTGATTCCTTTTGCCAAGAAATGTTTGTTTTGGTATCCCTGTACTTCGTTCTACTGATGGATTGACGTACACATGGCGCAATTGTCGGTCAAACCGCACAATCAGGTCAGGTGAATTTTCTACCAAAGCTCTAAATTCTTGTTCGCGGAGGTGTAGAAGTTCTTCGGCTTGTTTGCGTTCGGTAATGTCTGTGCAAATTACCATCACTGCCACAACCTGTCCTTCGTGTTGAATTGCTCCCACACGGCTCGTATACCAGGAAGTCGTGCCATTAGCTCCCGTCCCACTTGTCTCATAGTAGGAGGGTTCTCCAGTTTGGAAAACTCGTTCAAAGGATTGCCTCAACCTGTCCTGATATTCGACTGGGATGTAGTTATAGACACTGGTTCCGATCGCCTGTTCTACAGTAATGCCGGGTACGGTACGATTGATGAACAGCAATTTGCCATCGCGGTCACAGGTAAAAATAACGTCGGGAGCGTTTTGTACCAGAGAACGCCACCTTTCCTCTGATTCTCGTAGTGCCTTTTCGGTTCGTTTGCGATCGGCAATTTCCTGCTGAAGTCGTTTATTGGTATTTGTGAGTTCAGCAGTACGCTGTGCTACTAATTCTTCTAAGTGTTCCTGATATTGAGCTTGGGCTAGGGCAATGCTAACTTGGTCACCTAGTTGTTTAAGTAGTTCAATTTCAAAGCTCGACCACTCCCGTGGTTTGTCACACTGATGAGCAATCAACAAACCCCAAAGTTCTTCCTTGAGCAGAATCGGCACTACTAATTTTGCCTTCACCCCAAACTCTCGCAGAAATTCAACCAGGCAGGGGGAAATGCCAGCTTTCTCTACGTCCTCAATCGCTCTAATTCGTCCACAGGCGTACAGCTTTTTATACTCTTCTGGAAAGACTTCCGGTTCAAATGTATGTCCGAAAAGAACGGTTTTGCCAGGAACGACTGCCTCAGTAACCCCACTCCCAGTTCCATCTGACCAAAGGCGGTAGATTAAAACGCGATCGCAGCCAAGAAGATTTCGTACTTCTGTAACGGTGGTTTGGAGTATTTCCTCCAGTTGCAAAGATTGGCGAATCTTGAGGGTGATTTTAGCCAGCAGTTGTGTTCGCTGGTTCTGCTGGTTTAACTGTTTCGCCCACAGTTCGCGATCAGTGATGTCAATACCAGTGCTGATGATATACTCAACCATGTCCTCTTCATCCATGAAGACACTGTTTGACCAAGCAATTCGGCGACGAGTACCGTCCTTCGTTACCCAATAGTTCTCGTACTTGCACTCTAAAGAGCTACCAACTTTGAGCTTCTTGCAGGCAGCTTTAAATGGCTCTACCTCTTCCGGAATTAAAAACAGCTTCCCAATATGCCTGCCCCTGACCTCATGAAACGAGTAACCCGTTGTTTGCTCACAAGCCTTGTTAAAAGAAACGATTCGTCCTTGGCGATCAAAACTCACCGTCAAGACATCAATTGTGTTAAGGTCAGCAAAAACAGGTTCTAGCTCTTTTTTAAGTCTCCAATTGGTTTCAGTGTTGTCAGTACCTGCTTCGGTCATGTTACTAGGCTTTTTTAACAGTTCATGATTCGGTAAATTTTGAAGCAAATTTCCTCTTAATATAAAATTGAAGTTACGTTACTAAAATTTTCTATTTGACAGAGGTTTATTTATAATTCTGACTATTTTAAAAACTAAAACAATGTCAATTCTAAACTGTTTTTATCGTATCTTTCAGAAAAATCTAAGCAAGAATTGAGTGAAGGAATAAATGCATTTCTCCTCAAAAAGCAAGCCCTGAATCCTAACAAATACTACTTATTAATATTGATGTAAGCGTGTGAATGTATTCTATTAATTTAATATAAAACATTAATTAATTAACTTATAAAGAAAAACTCAAAATCTTAAAGATAGGAAATGATTTAATAAATAAATTAACATTCTCTGGTTAAGAAATAGTACCTATAGAAACCTCCTTCTATAACATACCGTCTGTATTGTTCTTTCCAGTTCACTCTTCACAATAATTTTAAGAAATATATTTTATTGCTTGTCCAAGGTTTAGCTATTAACGTCCAATCTATCCTCTAGCTCTCTGTCGAAGGTAAAAAATTTACGATAAAATGACTTGTATACAAAAGTACATAAAGACTTGACAGTACTCCTCTGCAGGGCTTTAGGGTAAGACGACGATTTTCTAAACTCAGTACTCTTTTCAAATCAAATAAAAGAATATAAGAGGTAGGAAGAGGCAGAAATTAGTATTGACACTATTGAAACAGGTGTGCTCTGAAATCATAGAGAACACTCCCACTAGCTTTGAAATGTTGCTTGGTTGTGTCGAATAGGAAAAGAACTCATGAGTGATGAGGTGAAAACGGCTAAACCGGAAGACTGCCTTGCAGGGGGTGGAGAGATGGGGGCGCTGATGCGATCGCTCGATTGGTCAGCTACCCTAGTAGGTTCCGTCAGTAGTTGGCCCCAAAGCTTGCGTACCGCCGTTAGTATTCTCCTAGCCTCGCGCTTCCCGATGCTGATTCACTGGGGACCACAGCTAGTCCAGTTCTACAACGATGGCTTCCGTCCCATTCTCGGTGACCTCAAGCATCCTGGGGCATTGGGTCAGCCTGCCTACCCTTGGTGGACAGAAATCTGGGATGTCCTCACCCCAATGTTCGAGCGGGTGCTGGCGGGCGAAGGCACCTGGTATGAAAACCAGTTAATCCTCCCCAACCGCAACGGGTATATCGAGGAGACGTACTTCACGTTCTCCCACAGCCCCATCCGTGACGAATCGGGCGGTGTTGGCGGCATTTTCCAGGCTGTTACCGAAACCACTGAACGGGTTCTTGATGAGCGACGGCTACGCACGCTTCGTGACCTAGCTGCCAATGCCGCAGAAGCCAAAGTGGCGGAAGATGCCTGCCTGATTGCCGCAGAAACCTTAAGCCAGAACGCTGCCGACATCCCGTTCGCCCTGCTTTACTTACTTGACGAGGATAGGAAGCACGCATATCTAGCAGGAACGGCTGGGTTGACTCCCGATACACCTGCTAGTCCCTTGGTCGTTGGGTTGAGTGAAGAGGAACCCGTTGTTTCGGAGGCAAAGGGGAAGTGGTCGTTGGCGCGGGTAGCAAGCACGGGTCAAAGCGAACAAGTAGACAATCTTGTGGAGCAGTTTGGTTCCTTACCAGGTGGTCCTTGGTCAGAATCGCCGAATCAAGCGCTAATACTGCCAGTAGCACAGCCCGGTGTCACGCTGCCTGCTGGCATTTTGGTTGTTGGTATTAGTCCCCGACGGGCACTCAACGACAGTTATCGCAGTTTCTTTACATTAGTCACAGGGCAGATAGCAACAGCGATCGCCAACACCCGCGCCCTAGAACAGGAACGTAAACGTGCTGAAGCCTTGGCAGAACTTGACCGCGCCAAGAGCCAATTCCTCGCTAATATGAGCCACGAACTGCGTACCCCTCTCAATGGCATTTTAGGCTACGCCCAAATTCTCAAAAAAGTTAAAACTTTAACCGACCAGCAAAAGAATGGTATTGGCATCATTCATCAGTGCGGTGAACACCTGCTCAACCTCATCAATGATGTTTTAGACATCTCAAAAATTGAAGCCAGGAAAATGGAGCTTTTGCCGAAAAACTTTCATTTTCCAGAATTTCTAGAAGGCGTTGCTGAAATCTGTCGTATCCGTGCCGAACAAAGGGGTATCGAGTTGATTTACGAAACGTTAACTCCACTTCCTCTAGCTGTCCGAGCCGATGAGAAACGATTGCGGCAAGTTTTGATTAACTTACTTGGCAATGCCGTCAAGTTCACACAAAAAGGCACTATAACGTTCAGAATAGGCTATCAAGAGGAAAAATTCCGATTTCAGGTGGAAGATACAGGCATTGGCATTATACCGGAACAATTAGAAGAAATATTTTTGCCCTTCCAGCAGGTGGGTGAACTTCGTCGCGAGACTGAAGGAACGGGATTGGGGCTGACAATTAGCCGTCAATTAGTTCAACTGATGGGCGGCGAACTGAAGGTAAAGAGTATCCTAGGGAAAGGAAGCATTTTCTGGTTTGATTTAGATTTACCTGAGGTTTCCTTCGAGGATGCTGTTGCCAACCCTTGGGAATGCAATATCATTGGCTTCAAAGGCGACAAACAGAAAGTTTTAGTGGTAGATGACAAATGGGCAAATCGTTCTGTCCTAGTCAATCTACTAGAACCTTTAGGGTTTGAAGTTGTTGAAGCAACAGACGGCTTAGATTGTCTTACTAAAGCAAGTCAGTTTCAGCCCGATATAATTTTTATGGACTTGGTGATGCCCATAATGGATGGCTTTGAAGCTACCCGTCAGATCAGGATGTTGCCAGACCTGAAAGGGGTAGTGGTGATTGCCATTTCAGCTAGCGTTTTTGATTTTGATCATCAGCAGAGTCGGAAAGTAGGTTGTGATGGCTTTCTCCCCAAGCCAGTCCGGGAAGCAGAGCTTTTAGAAAAACTACAGCTTCACTTGGGATTGGAATGGGTTTATGAAGAGGCAAAAGAAGTACTCTTCCCTCAGAACTCAGAACTCAGGACTCAGGATTCCATTGTGCCTCCCCCAGCCGAGGAAATCGCTACCTTGCTGGATTTGGCGATGAGAAACGACCTTAGAGGCATTGCCAAGCGAGCGGCGAAATTGGAGGCATTGGATCGGCAATGGATACCGTTTGCCACTCATTTGTGTCAACTCGCCAAAGGCTTTAAAGGGAAACAAATTCGAGAATTTCTCAAACAATATTCAGAGGCTTAAATGAGTGTTGATACTACTGATAACGGTGTCATCTTAATTGTCGATGACACTCCCACCAATTTAGAAGTACTTCTCGATTTTTTAGAGGATTCTGGCTTCAAAGTTTTGGTGGCTGAAGATGGAGAGAGTGCAATTGAGGGCGCTGAATATGCCCCACCGGACTTGATCTTATTGGATATAATCATGCCGGGAATAGATGGTTTTGAAACTTGCCGCCGCTTGAAAACCAATCAAGCAACTCAAGATATTCCCGTAATTTTTATGACTGCCCTGACTGAGGCAGTGGATAAAGTCAGGGGTTTGAGTCTAGGGGCGGTGGATTACATCACCAAACCTCTTCAGCATGAAGAAGTTTTAGCTCGTATTAAGCTGCATTTAAGCCTTCGGAACCTGAATAAAACTCTAACAGAGCAAAATGCGCGTCTGGAACAAGAGATCTCTGAGCGCAAGCGGGTTGAGGAAGATTTGCGACGCCATAGCGCGGAATTAGCCGAGTGGAAAAATCGCTATGACGCAGTTATTCAGGCGAGCGGTCAAATCCTCTACGACTGGAATTCTCAGACCAATAATGTAATCTATGGGGGAAATGTAAAGCAGATATTAGGCTACTCCATTGAGGAGATATCAGGGGACTTAAATCGTTGGGTAGAATTGGTTCATCCTGAGGAGCAAAAGCGATTTAACGAAGAGATCGACCGTGTTTTATCTACAAAAAAACCATTTCATCTAGAATTCCGCGTCCGCCGCAAAGATGGTACTTACATCACAGTTGAGGATAACGGATACTTCTTTTTAGATAGTGCAGGTCAAATTGCTCGCATGGTTGGCTTTATTGTTGATATTACCGATGCCTGTCGGCAAGCTGCACAACGCAAGCGAGCAGAAGAGGAACGAGAGACAGCTTTTAGGGCACTACAGCAAAGTGAAGCCCGATTTAGGCGCTTGGTTGAAGCCAATATTATTGGAATTATTCTGGCAGATCTTGACGGCAATATTACAGAAGCGAACGATGCCTTTCTAGAGATGGTGGGATATGGACGGGAAGAGTTGCGTTCAGGACGTTTGCGTTGGGATGAAATAACTCCAACAGAATATCGGCATTTGGATGAAAGGGCGATCGCAGAATTCACCCGTTGTGGAGTTTGCACTCCCTTCGAGAAGGAATTCATTCGCAAAGATGGTAGCCGTGTTCTTACAATGGTTGGTGGGGCACTGGTAGAACAGTCTCAACAGAATACTCTGTGTTTTGTCCTCGACATTAGCGATCGCAAGATTGCAGAGCAGAAAATCCGCGAACAAGCTGCCCTGTTAGATATTACAACAGATGCGATTTTCGTTCGAGACTTGGACAACAAAATCCGATATTGGAACAAAGGGGCTGAAAATCTATACGGATGGCAAGCTCAAGAAGCGATCGGCAAGAAAGCTAATAACCTTCTGTATCGATGGGAAACCATAGATCAACTCCAAAACAGCCACAAAACCCTAACTGATTGTGGCTCGTGGCAGGGTGAATTACATCAAGTCACGAAACAAGGCAAAGACATCATCGTTTCCAGTCGCTGGACCCTGATGCGCGATGAAGAGGGGCAACCCAAATCCATCCTAACTGTGAATACCGACATCACAGAGAAAAAACAACTCGAAGCACAGTTTCTGCGAACTCAACGCATGGACAGTCTCGGTACCCTAGCAAGCGGCATCGCCCACGACCTCAACAATGCGTTGACACCTATTATGATGACGGCTCAACTCTTGGAGTGCAAACTCCAGGATGAGCAGAGCCAAGAGTGGCTTTCGATATTGGAAACAAATGTTAAACGTTCGGCAGATTTAGTGAAACAAGTACTGCTGTTTTCACGAGGAGTTGAAGGTAAGCGCACAACTCTATGGGTAGGACGCTTAATCTCAGAAATTGCACAAATTGCTAAACAGACATTTTCTAGAGCTATTGAAATTCGCACCGATATTCCCAAAGAAAACCTTTGGACTATCTCTGGTGATAGTACCCAATTGCATCAGATACTGATGAACCTCTGCGTTAATGCTCGCGATGCCATGCCAGAGGGCGGTATTCTAGAAATTTCTGCCAAAAATCTGTGGATTGATGAACACTACGTCCGCATGAATATTGATGCTAAGGTTGGTTCCTATGTTCTTATTACTGTATCGGATACAGGAATAGGAATTCCTAAGGAAATAGTAGATAGAATTTTTGAGCCATTTTTCACAACAAAAGAGGTGGGTAAAGGCACAGGACTTGGTCTTTCAACCGTGATTGGCATCATCAAAAGTCATGGTGGTTTTGTGGAGGTAGCTAGCGAAGTAGGGCAAGGAACGCAGTTTAAGGTGTATTTACCAGTCACACAGCTTGGTGAGACAGCTGCTCCAGCAGAAGCTCGACACGAATTAGCTACAGGGCACGGAGAATTGATTCTCGTAGTTGATGACGAAGATTCAATTCGTCAGATTACCAAAAGTTCACTAGAAAAATCTGGCTACAAGGTTCTAATTGCTAGTGATGGAATTGAAGCGATCGTACTGTATACACAACATAAGAAAGAAATTAGTGTAGTGTTGATTGATATGATGATGCCGTCTATGGATGGTCCTAATACTATTCGCGTGTTGCAAAAAATAAACCCGCAAGTCAAGATTATTGGCGTTAGTGGGCTGGTGTCGAACGATAAGATGATTGAACTTTTGGGTAATAGTGTCAAAACGTTTTTACCCAAGCCCTACACGTCAAGTGAATTGTTAAAACATTTACAGGTCGTTCTCAATAAAAAATAGTAATTTAGACCCGATGTCAGCCCGTGACACTTTGGGGATAAATCTGCCAATTATGGGTGCGCTAGCTTGGTGTAATACCCCAGACTTTTCACCTTCTCAAATAATTGGGCAACTTTGTCTAAATCTTTATCTCCAGGCGATCGCTCTACACCACTGGATAAATCTATTCCATGCGGTTGCAATTTTGTCAAGGCATCTAAAACATTATCCGGTGTTAAGCCACCTGCGAGGAACCAAGGATAGTTGGGACGGAATTGTTGCAAAGTTTTCCAGTCTAAGGTTTTGCCAGTACCGCCCAGTAGTTGGGGATGGTAAGCGTCAAGCAGTAACGTATCCACATAACTGCCGTAAGTCACCGCTTGATCTAAACACTCTGGCGTCTTAACTCTTAAGGCTTTGAGGATTTCCACCTCAGGCAGAGATTGGCGTAACTTTTCACAAAATTCTGGAGATTCGTTGCCGTGCAGCTGAACGGCACTCAAATTCGTGTCGGCAACAATCTGACAGATTTCCTCAACTGTGGCATTGGCAAATACACCAATTCGGTCAACCTGCACCAGCAGTTGTTCTACTACTGCCTGAATTTGCCCCGGTGTCACGTAACGAGGAGAGGCTTGCACACAGATGAATCCTAGCGCAGTTGCTCCTAATTGTGCGATCGCCTGACCTTGCTCTGGTTTAGTAATGCCACAAATTTTGACCCGCATGGTCACTATTTTCGATTTCCTACAACTTTTAGTTTTGTAACAATTTTAGGGGAAAAAATGTTAGTTCTTAAAACAAGTTAACAATTTTATGTCAAGAGCTTTTTAGGATTTGACTTTAATCATTCGTAAGGGAGACGGGAAAATTACCGTTTCTCGGTAGTCTTTAATTAATTTATTTGTGTGCAACATCACTATAGGAGAAGAAAACTTGATTCAATCAATTTTACTAGCAGCCGTGCAGTCAACTGTCGCTGACACTTCTACATGGAGCTGGAGTGGCTCACTGGTCATGAATATTTGCATTATTCTTGGCATCATCATTGCTAAGGTTGGTATTCAGAACAAGGGTAAGGGTCCTAAGCTACCTTTGTTAGAGCCTTTTCTGGGGAGAGACTTTGGAGCCCCTGAATTAATAGCCGGCATCAGCTTTGGTCATATATTGGGAATTGGTGCTATTTTGGGGCTGACGAACACAGGTCTGATTACTTAACATAATTTTGTAGGAAGCCTCTTACTAATTTGCCTAAGCCCTAAGAAGATAATAGTCTTCAACGGACGCCCAGAGAGCGCAACAAACAGCCGCTCAGACTGGGCGTTTTTGTTTTGGCTCAAAGCCTAATCTATTTGCAAGCTAGTTGATGAGTGTTCATAAAGAAGCTAAGTGAGGGGTGATAAGACGGTAGATACCTCCAAAAGGTAATAGTTACTAAGTCAACCCAATAATTGCTAAAAAAGTGCCTGAAGGTTTAAGGCAGACAATTTGTAGTCCAAGCTACGTGGCGTTAAATTTGCCGCCTCACAGTCGGTTAGACTCAAGCTATCAAAGCGTTTGTGTCTTTCAATTATGCCAGGAAGATACACCGCAACTTGGGAGAAGAACTGCTGTGGATGAACAACTCCGAAACCTAATTGACGAGGTGTGTCGGTACTCAGACCCCAGTCCAGAGCGGCAGAAAGCGTTAAATCGTCTGCTGGTGGTTATCCAGCAACACCCTGGTATCTATAGGTCTTCCCACCAAGACTATCCACAAGCTTTGAACCAAACTTGGGAATGGGTCAGCCGCAAGATTGGTGAGTTTGAGCCGCGCCCACCCTCGGTTCAGCAGAGCTTAGTAACCTGGATTAACGGCTACCTCAAGTGGCGAATTAAGGATTTGTATGCCCCAGAGAATCAGGATTCAATTAGCCTGGATCGACCTATCAATAATACTGAGAGTGACCAAAGAACCCTGCTCGATTGGCTACCAGATTCTCAGTTCACAACTCCTACCTTAGATTTACTAGAGATTAAAATCGTCCAAATCCAAGAAGCTGAACGCCAGCGCCTTGGTCAACAAGTTAGGCAATACATCGAGCTGGACGAAGAGAGGAAACTGAGAGATTCTCATCCTCGAAAACATTCAGAATGCAATTGTCAGCTCTTGGCAAAGCGCTTGCTTTTACAAGAGCCGTCTCAAAGAATTGCCGACGTTGCTAGAGAGTTCAACGTTAGCAACCAAACCCTCTACTCGCACTGGAAGAACAATTGCCTCCCCCTTCTCCAAGACATTGGTCGCAATTTCGGATATCAGCCATGAACCGCCCCCAACCTGCCCGCTTAAGTGTCCCTCTCTGTAAAAATGCCCATCGTTGGGCAGAGCAGTTTGCAGCAGAACAAGCTACGCCTGAGAAGGGAAAACAAGTTTATCTCAATACCCTAGCGGTTTATGCCGTTCACAGCTATCTTCAATGGCTGAGTGTCGAGACAGCTCTCAATCAAAGCGATAGCTGGCATCCTGGTCTAAGAGCAATTTTTGATGTAGCTGACTTGGTTTTACCAAATATTGGCAAACTCGAATGTCGTCCAGTGCTACCGGGTGAGACGGCTTTTGTCTTACCTTCTGAAGTGATACAAGACCGGATTGGTTATGTGGCTGTTCAGTTTAATCAACAATTAGATTCCGTGCAGTTGTTGGGATTTGCCGCAGCGTTCGCGATCGCCCAAGTCCCTGAGAGACTCCAGACAGCACAGCTTCAATCTCTCGATACACTGATCGATAATATTCAGCAACAGCCAATTAAGCAAGTTCACAAATCAACGGTTAAACCGGAAACGCTACTGGTCAACCTACGCCAATGGCTTGAGGGAGTCTTCAATGAAGATTGGCAACCAATAGGCTTAGTACTGGCAAGTAACTTGAGAGGCGCGACACCTCTGGGACTTGATGCTCAAACAAGCTCATTTAGTCGGGCAAAGGTAATTGACTTAGGAGCGCAACTGGTTGCTCAAGCGGTAGTCCTGGTGGTACAGTTGACCCCCACAGCCACAGAAACGCTCAATATTCACCTGCTGCTTTATCCAGATGGCAATTCGATTCATCTCCCACCGAATTTGCAACTGATAGTACTCGATGAAGCAGGAACTGCTTGCATGGACGCTCAAACTAGAAGCGCTGATGACTGGATGCAACTAGAGTTTAGTTGCCAACACCAGGAAAGGTTTACTGTAAGAGTGGTGTTAGGGGAGATAAGCATTACTGAAGAGTTTGTTGTCTAAGTACATCAAACAACAGGAGGCAGCAATGGCGATAGTCAAACTTAAACTCAGGCGAACGTCCGAAGAGGGATTCCTGGTTATTCTGACTTCAACGAACCGGGAACATGAAACGGAAGGCTTTTTAGCTCCCCTACCCAAAGAGCTGGAATTATCATTCAACAAATGGCAGTCAGCCTATCGTCAGATTGAGGCTGTGCGTTCCTGTATCGCTCCCGCCCCAGGGTTACGTCTCACACCCAAGGGCGTGACAATTTGTTCCAATTCTGAAAATACAGATTCGGTGAAAGCTCACCTGAACCAATGGCTCAACTCTGGGGATAGCCGCTGGCGACCGATTCGGGATGGTTTAATTGCGATCGCTGATCGATTAAATCAGGCAGGTGACGAGATTCGAGTAATTCTCGATGCCAAAGAAATTGACTTGCGCCGCCTCCCCTGGCAAGAGTGGACTCTATTTGAAGAACACTACCCCCACGCTGAAGTTGCCCTGAGTGCGCCCAGAAGCTCAGAAAAACAGCAAATTAGCCCCCTTCCCAGCAGCTCAAAAGTCAGAATTTTAGTGGCTGTAGGTAGGAGTAATGGCATTAATACCAAAGATGACTTAGAAGTAATTCAGCGCTTAGAAGAACTTGGGGCAGAAGTGGTCTGTCTGATGCAGCCTGACCTCAAAGTTTTATGTGATGCGCTTTGGGATGAACTGGGATACCACATTTTCATCTTTACGGGTCACAGTGGCAGTCGAGCAGATGGTCAAATTGGTTGGATTGAGGTTAACGACAAAGATAGCTTAGGTATCGATCAATTTAAAGATGCTTTGAGGGCAGCGATTAGTAGAGGATTGCAGTTAGCGATTTTCAATTCCTGCGACGGTCTGGGGTTAGCAAACGAACTTGCCGAGTTGCATCTGCCTCAGAGCATTGTCATGCGGGAACCCGTACCAGACCCGGTAGCTGTAGAGTTTTTGAAGTATTTTTTCAACGAGTTTACCCAGAATAAGTCTCTTTTTGCTTCCGTCCAAAAAGCCCGCAAACGTTTGGAACCTTTCAAGCCCCTTTATCCCGGTGCAATTTGGTTACCAACAATTTGCATTGGCCCCTCAGTTGAGCCGCTGACTTGGCAGGGATTGTGTGGGAGTTACTCAAGCTCACGAACGGTTTTAGAGTCTCTACCGCTTCCTGAAGAGTCTCATAAACCACTTCCTAAGTCATCAAGAAATATTAAGGTGTCCTTATTAACTGGCTTGCTCGGTGTGGTTGTCGGTGGTGCAATCTCTTTACCTATTATTAACTTAATCAATTTACCATCCGCCTTAGAATCAGCAGAACAGCCTGAAGACTCTCACCTAAGTTCGGTGACGGCTCCTGCGGGGACATGGCTGTACGGCGGTAGTACAACTTGGGCACCGATTCGCGGTCTGGTAGACAAAAGGATTGAACGAGAATGGCCTAAATTTAATCTATCCTACGCTCAACATCCGACCCTGCCACCTGGATCGGGAATGGGAATCAAGATGTTGTTGGATGGACAACTCTCGTTTGCTCAGTCTTCACGACCTGTGCTGAATAATGAGTATGAACTCGCCGCTTCTCGTGGGGTTAAGCTAAAGCAAGTTCCTGTGGCGATTGATGGAATTGCGATCGCGGTTCACCCCAGCCTGAATATAGAAGGGCTGACTTTAGAGCAAATCAAAGGTATCTACACGGGTCAAATCACCAACTGGAGTCAAGTCGGGGGACCCAATTTAAAAATAACTCCATACTCTCGCCCTAAAGACAGTGGAACTACTGAATTCTTTAAAGAGAACATTTTGGAAACTAAAAATTTTGGGGCGAATGTTGTCTTCATACCAACTACGACTCAAGCTCTAAAGCGAGTCAGTCAACGCCCAGATGAAGGGAGAATTTACTTAGCTTCTGCGCCTGAAGTGATTAACCAGTGTACTGTCAAATCTTTACCGATCAGTCGTCATGTTGGAAGCGCCTTCATTGCTCCCTATCAAGGCTCACCCGTACCTCATGAAAAGTGTTCTAGTAAAAACAGAAAACTTAATCGTGAAGCATTAAAAAATGGTGAGTACCCCATAACTCGTCGCCTTTTTGTAATTATTAAACAAAATGGTCAAGTTGATGAGGAAGCTGGAGAAGCTTACGCTAGGTTACTGTTAACAGAGGAAGGGCAAAAGCTAATTAAAGAGGCAGGCTTTATTCCGATACGCTCTTTCTGAATCCGGCTTTTTGCTGAAGAAACTACAGATTTTTAGGGAACAGGGAACAGGAAACAGGGAACAGGAAGATTACTTTACGTACCAGATAGTCTAAAAAGTTCACAGCCTCTAGATTCATCTATGGGGTTGCCCCTGTGCTCCCCAGCACCTCTGCCTCTTCCTTGACGACTACTTTCATAAATTCCTATTGAGCGCCTGAGTGAGTAGTAGATGAACTACTCAGCGTAGCCCATACCTAGTTAAGCTGTATGAACACAAACATCCTCAAGCGTTGCCCACACCTGACTCGCCTCACCTTTGCCTTGGGTCTCCTATTCTTGAGTGCTTGCTCTTTTGGAGCCACTAACTCCCAACCCCCAAAAGGGTTTGAAATCAAGTTTTTAGTCGGCAGTGCGTTGAAGCAGTTGTGCAACCAAAGTGCTCAACAATTCAATAACTCAAACCCCAAACTCGATAACGGTAAGGCTTTTTACCTGAGCTGTGAAGTTAAGGGAAGTGGGGATGTGGTAACAACAACGGCTTCCTTAGTTGAGCAACTAAAAGCAGGAAGCCTAAAACCTGATGACCCGAAATTTCCCACTTTGATTTCTGTAGATGGTGAAATCTACCACGCTCAGTTGCTCGAAAAGATCAATCAAATCTTTCCAGGACAAAATTATATTCCCCAGATTACGGATGCACCGCTACTAGCTAGCAGCCCAATGGTGTTTATTGCTCCTGCTGACGTGGCTGCTGGGTTGCGAAAGCAGCCGGATTTATATAAAGCATTGGTGAAGGCAAAAACTCACAAGGAATTTGACACCAACAGTCCCCAATTGCCAATTCACTACGTCCAGACGGCTCCCACTCGCTCAAATACAGGTTTACAGACGTTGGTAGCACAATTTGCCAGCGTATCGAGCAAGCGACCTGAGCAACTGACTGTGGCAGATGTCCAACAGTATCAGACTCAAATCCAAACTATCCAGAGCAAGGTTACTCGGTACGGTATCTCTACGGATTCTTTGGCTAAAGACATGGTAAAAAATGGCTCATACTGGGCATCCATCGGTTCTGTTTATGAGTCGTCTGTGATTCAGGCGAATGCCAATCTGCAACCGGGTCAAACTCGCTATGAGGCGATTTATCCAAAAGCGACATTTACTTCTAATATGCGGGCGATTGTGCCAAATGCGCCTTGGGTAAATGCTGATGAAAAAGCAGCGGCTCAAAAAGTGGTTGAGTATTTGCGATCGCCTTCTTCTCAGAAAATTGCTACAGAACTCGGTTTAAGACCAGGTGTGCCGGGAGTGGAGTTGGGTTCAAAATTTACCCCCCAGTATGGGGTTGATCCGAATGCCAAATATGATTCCCTCCGTCCCCCGAAACCGGAAGTGGTAGATGCCATGCTCAAATCCTGGCAGGAATTTGCAAAGAAACCCTCACAAGTCGTTGTAGTGGTGGACTCTTCTGGTTCAATGCAGGGTGACAAATTACCAGCCGTGCAAAATACCTTACGCAATTACATAGAGAGTTTGGGCCCAAAAGAGCAAATTGCCCTGATTGATTTTGATTCAGAGATTCGACCGCCGATTCCAGTGGATGGCACCCTACAAGGACGCGATCGCGGTATGCAGTTTATTACCAATCTCAAAGCAAATGGCGGTACGAAACTATATGATGCTGCCCTCTATGCCCGCAACTGGCTGGTGTCACATCCACGTAAAGATGCGATTAATGCGGTAGTGATTCTCACCGATGGGGAAGATTCTGGCTCCCAAATTCCCCTGGAGCAATTGCGTCAAGAACTAGAAAAAAGTAACTTCAAGAGCGACCAACGGATTGCATTTTTCACGGTTGGTTATGGCAAAGCAGGTGAATTCAATCCTAAAATTCTTCAACAAATTGCTCAATTTAATGGAGGTTACTATCGCCAAGGAGACTCCACAACTATTACCTCGGTTATGTCAGATTTGCAAGTGGAGTTTTAAGCCATGATTAAACTAGCGAACCCGCTTTACTATCCAGTTTCTGTGTTAGCTGGTGGCATCGTTCTCGTAGTTGGCGTCCGCTTGATTGGGTTATCCAATGTCGTTATCTTACCAGCCGCTGCTGTAGTAACTACAGCAGGAACAGCTATCTTGAAGTCAAGGGAACCAGACCCGCAAAAACTAGCGAAACACCAGCGGCAAAGGGAGCTGCAAATGATGCAATCTTCCGGGAAAAATTTGGCAGAAAAAGCTGAAATTCTACGCCAAGAGGCAAACCAGTTATTGACGACCGATTCGTCTCAATTGGAACTGCTAACAGCTGTACAGTATGCTTGCGATCGCGCTATCGATCTCCCAGCAAAGATTAACCAATTTGCAGGGCAATTACAAAGTCCTAATTCGTTATTATCCATCAGCGAGTTACAACAGCAACTACTGGAAGTGCAAACCAAACAGCGATCGAGTTCTGGTGTAGCTCGTCAGCATCTCGATCAACTTGCAGAAAGTCTCAAACGCAATATTCAGCTAGCACAACAAGGACAGGATACCCGAACAGCACAGATTACCAGCCTCTATACCCTAATTCAAGATGCTGCTGGGGTGTTGCAGCAGTTGCAGAATAAGCTGCGAACTTCTGATTTAACGAACTCCGAGCAAGTTAATGAGTTGCAGACCCTGAGCGCTGAACTTAATAGCTTTCAAGAGAACGTAGATATCCTCGTTTCTAAATAATATGAAACCGTCTCAATCTCAACTCCGGAATCGAGCTATCACTTCTGTCGTAATTACTCTAGCTGCTTTGGGGTTAGCCTACGCACCCATACCAGGATTGCAGCAGACTATTGTTGTTGTCAGTGGCACAGAACTATCAGAACCATTGCAACAACTCGAAGCCAAATTTGAGCAAGAAAATCCTAATATCAAGGTCGAACTGAAGTTCCAAGGTTCTCAGGATATTGTCAATAACTATATTGATAAGAAAAATGACTTCAAACCAACTGTCCTCATCCCAGCTTCCGCAGAATTCCTGAATGAATTAAGTCAGCGTGCCATAGGACAAAATAAGAGCGAACCCTTCTACGATTCTCCTAAACCTATTGCCAAAACTTTATTAGTAGGAATTGCTTGGCCAGAACGTGGTAAAGTTCTCTTCCCCAATGATCGCTTCAACTGGCAACGACTGGAACAAGCGATGAATGCAGAGAATTGGCAAGCGGTTGGAGGACACAAAGACTGGGGTAGCTTTGATTTTCTTACCACCGATCCCACCCGTTCTAATAGTGGTCAGGTGACTTTAGAGTTGTGGTCACTTTCAAAACTGGGCAGAGCAACCAATGGTAGTGCTGACTTAAATAACTCTGCTGTTGCGTCTGTGTTTAGTACAGTCAAGCGGTCAGTTTATCAGCCGCCTCGGTCTACAGACATTCTCCTACAGGAGTTTATCACCCGTGGACCAAATGACGCTGATGTAGCTACGGTTTATGAAAGTATTGCCCTCTATCGGTGGCAACAATCGGGCAAGAATCAGGGCAAACCTTACCAAATCTATTATTTAGACCCTACTATCGAGACAGTGGCAACGGCAGCCGTTGTTCGTCAAGATGTAGATAGTGCAACGGCTAATGCCGCTAGAAGGTTTATTTCCTTTCTCACTGAACCCGAACAACAAAAAGTATTTGTTCAGTATGGTTTTCGACCCGCAAGTGGCGGTATCAGTTTAAAATCGATTCCCAATAGTCCGTGGAATCAAGATATCCCTGGTGTCGAAGTTAATCCACCGATAAAGATACTACCGACGCCAAAAGCACAAGTTCTCGGAGAAATCCAACGATTGTGGCAGCGGGTTAATTAGCTCAAGACTTACGCAACCTCCTCTACCGTCACTGCCAAAGGTTGCTGCGCCTACCGCAACTGCATCTTGTCGTTGAATTTCGATTTGAATATCCGTCATTTGTTTGCTGTAGCCAGCCAGATTGTAGCTGCTAAAAAAAATAAGGGCGACCCACTAGAGTCGCCCTCAATACTCAAGCTTCTAGACTACTAACTCTCCCACTTCTGGGCAATGATTTCAGCCAAATCTACAACGCGCTGAGAGTAGCCCCACTCGTTGTCATACCAGGCAACAACCTTGACCATATCGCCACCCATGACCATCGTCAGGCTGGAATCCACGATTGAAGAAGCATCGTGACCTTTGTAGTCTGATGAAACGAGCGGTTCATCGCTGTATGCCAAAATTCCTTTGAGTGAACCGTCAGCAGCTTCTTTGAGAACGGCGTTTACCTGTTCTGCGATCGTGCTTTTCTCGACTTGAACCACCAAGTCAACCACAGACACGTTTGGAGTCGGTACACGTAAGGCGATGCCATTTAGTTTACCTTTGAGTTCTGGTAGAACTAAACCTACAGCTTTCGCCGCACCTGTGCTGGTTGGCACGATGTTCATCGCTGCTGCCCGTGCCCGACGGACATCCCGATGGCTGGCATCCAGAAGGCGTTGGTCGCCTGTGTAGCTGTGGGTAGTTGTCATCGTGCCTTTGATGATACCGAATTGCTCGTGGAGCACTTTGGCAAAAGGCGATAGACAGTTGGTAGTACAGCTAGCATTGCTCACAATGTCATGC
>DATNQT010000093.1:0-2505 GCA_036703885.1 Candidatus Sericytochromatia bacterium | reverse complement strand
TGCTCCAATGCGATCGCACCATTGAGAATTTCGACATCGGCTTTGGGATTCATGCGGGAAGGCATTGCATCCACTTTGCTAGCATTACCTGTGGCGATCGCCAGAGCGCCGGTAGCACCTGTAAAAAGCCCCAGTTTAAGTAACTGGCGTCTCTGGGGAGAAATGATGGTGGATTTTGGTTTAGTGTCACTCATGCTGCTTGTCTTCCTCTCAAATAGGTGCTTGATAGCAGTCTGAGGCTTGCATTTCAGCCATCAGCTGCCAAATGACTTGAAAAGTTGTGCTTAGTCTAAGGGAGGTAATTACTCACCTTCCAGACCAAAAACTACTCATTTTTTGCTCAATTGCCGCAGGTTGAGTGTTCTCGTGCCTTTCACGTACTCTGTGGTCGAAAGGTAAAATTAAAAATAAAATAATAGACCTCTTGCATAAATCCTGAATGCCCCCTAAATCCCCCAATTCTGGGGGACTTTGAATGTATTCTCCCCCCAGAATTGGGGGGCTGGGGGGGCGAAAGTTGAATGAGTGCAAGAGGTCTAATGACCGCTAAGATTTCCGTTTTAAAAAGAAACTTGATAAATCATGATTAATTTCAGAACTCTAAGACTATCAAGGTTTCTAACTGTCTTCAGTTTGATTGCCTTGATAATCTTGTCACCTATATTGCTAAAAAATTCTTTAGCCAAAGATTCACAGTATTCAGCTACTTTGAACGAAGTTTGGCAAAAAGTTGATGAGAATTTCTTTGATCCAAAATTTAATGGAGTTGACTGGAAGCAGAAGCGTGAGGAGTATCAGAGCCGGGTCAAGCAAGCTCAATCTATAGAAGAAGCATCTGGAGTTATCAATCAGATGCTATCCGAGCTGAACACATCTCATACACGTTTTTACAATAAATTAGAACCGGCATACTATCAACTTCTGGGTATTTTTGATAGTAGAGGTTTTAGGAAAGAAATCAATAAAGTTTTTCCAGATGGAAAAATAGACTATCCTGGTATCGGAATTTTTACTAAAGATATCAACGGCAAAACCTTTATTACAGCAATTTTAGATGGAAGCCCTGCGGCTAAAGCAGGTCTTAAAGTAGGAGATGCTGTGATGGCAGTTGATGGCAAGCCGTATCAGCCGATTCAATCATTTACTAACAAGGCAGACCAACAGGTTAAACTATCGATCCAACGGACTGCCGACTCAAAAAGTCCTGAAGAGATAACTGTAGTTCCTAAGAATCTCGATCCAAATACGCTTTTTTTAGAGGCAATGCGGACGAGTGTGAAAATTATTGAACGCGGTAACGCTGTTCGCACATCGTCTGGTGCTGAAAGCGATCGCAAAAAAATCGGCTACGTCCATATATGGTCTTATGCTGGTGACCAGTATCAGCAACTGCTAGTCAATGAAATTGCCTACGGTAAGCTCTCAGATGCAGATGCTTTGATATTAGACCTTAGAGATGGGTGGGGTGGAGCCGATCCAAATTATCTCAATATTTTTACAGAAAAGGTTCCTGTTTTAACTCGAATAGGGCGCGATGGAGTGAAAAGGGAATTGGATTTTCAATGGAGAAAACCAGTAGTAATGCTGGTTAACAATGGCTCAAGAAGTGGTAAAGAAATTCTGGCTTATGGGTTTCAGAAATATAAACTCGGAAAGGTAATTGGCACAAAAACAGCAGGTGCTGTTGTGGGTGGCAGCCCCTTTCTTTTAAAAGATGGCAATCTGTTATATCTGGCTGTAATCGATGTTTTAGTTGATGGAGAAAGGCTGGAAGGAAAGGGAGTTATCCCAGATATTGAAGTTCCTTTCCCTCTAGAATACGCTCAGGGAAAAGACCCTCAATTAGAGAAAGCTGTGGAAGTTCTATTAGAGCAATTGTAGACTTGTGGCAGTTTTCGATTTACCCCCACACCCCAGTTTTGTGATGGAGTGAGCCTTTATATACATTTTCCTTACCTCCCTACGGCTCCCTTCAGCAGGACGCGGAAGGGAGCCGTAGTCGGGATAATTAAGCGTTTGGCAGTTGCTGAGGCTGCGTAGGCTCAAATTGTGCTTGCGAAGTTCTTCTTACCCAAGGGGTAAACCGATTAGGATGAACACATTCGGCACCATTTAGTTGGTCTTTAAGGTTACTAGCGAAGACCTCAAACATCTCAACCAGAGCTTGGCGATCGGTTAAGCAACCTTGAAGGGCAATCAGTTGTTCGAGAGTCCAATTATAAAGTTGAGTATATCCCTGCTCAACACGTATATATAATTGAGTCTCAAACTGTCCTAAACGGGCGTAGAAGTTCTCCACCTCAGCTTTGATTGACTGCATATCAATGTAGAACTGCTGCTTTTTGATATCTGATAAAATCGTTGTTATGCAATTGCTTTGTTACCTAGCTTACAGCTATTTGATTTACAGACTCCCCAGCGATCGCTCTGCTCTTTTTCAGCGCTAAGTGGATTTCATAGTTGTCTGGGTGATATTGGAGTGCGGTTTGGTAAGTGGCGATCGCA
>DATNQT010000092.1:0-3331 GCA_036703885.1 Candidatus Sericytochromatia bacterium | reverse complement strand
ATAAATACGCGCCATAAATCAGGCTTCTTCATTCTTTTGAATTGCTTCTTCAATTTCTGTAGGGTTGGCATCTGCATAAGCCCAAGCATTCACCAAGTCTGCAGCACTAATATGGGGATAGTCATCTAAGAGTTGTGCTTCACTGATACCTAAACGACGAGACTCTACCAACAACCAGACTGCAATTCGAGTCTTGGCAATACAGGCATCACCACCGCACACGCCAGAAGTTTTTGTAATTCCTAGCGAACCGTTACTTAAAGTTTGGGTCAAAATTTGTATGGCTTCGGCTTTCTCGGTAGGAGTTAAAGCAAGGAGTTGTGTCTCTAATTCTTTGAGGGTCATATTAGTTCAGATGTGTGGTTTCCTATTGCGTTTCTCGATTTCTGCAAGGGGTAATAATAAGGTGTCTTCGATATGCGATCGCACTTGGGGAGTTACTTGGTAATTGCTATTGAGGCAATTCACCAACAACTTATGCCTAGAGAGTGAGGAAAGCAACGACTCATACTGGGCATCATGACGTTTTGGTTAAAACCATCCTCTATCCTGGTATTAGGAGGCGTTAACGTCGAAGATTGGGGAAAATCTAATGCAGGCAAATTGGCGAATTGGGTCTTTATTCGGAATCCCGTTGTTTTTAGACCCGTCGTGGTTTTTCATTTTAGCGTTCGTAACCCTTATCAACGCGCAGAATTTTGCTCCTAAGTTAGGGCCAGTTGTGGCAGGGGGTACGGGGTTTGTCATGGCACTGTTGCTGTTTAGCTCAGTGATTTTGCACGAACTGGGTCACAGTTTAGCAGCGCGATCGCAAGGTATCAAAGTCAATTCCATTACCCTGTTTGTCTTCGGCGGCGTGGCGTCTATTGACCGGGAATCTAGGACTCCGGGTGGAGCATTTCAAGTAGCGATCGCAGGACCAGCCGTAAGCTTGACTCTATTTGGATTATTCTATCTGCTATCTGAAACACTGCCACTTTCTGAAGCGGGACAACTCATAGCCTCCGATCTGGCAAATATCAACCTGATTTTAGCGCTGTTTAACTTAATTCCAGGTTTGCCCCTCGATGGTGGACAAGTTTTGAAAGCCGCTGTGTGGAAACTGACAGGTAGCCGATTTCAGGGCGTTCGTTGGGCAGCAAAAACAGGCAAAGTGCTGGGGGGAGTAGGAATTGCTTTAGGGCTGGTATTGGCGCTGGTGACGGGTCAATTCTTAGGCTCAATGTGGATTGCCCTAATTGGCGGGTTTATTTTTCGTAATGCCAGCGCCTACGACCGACTAACGACTCTGCAAGAATCCTTACTTCAGATTGTTGCTGCCGATGCCATGAGCCGTGAGTTTCGGGTGGTAGATGCTAATCAAACACTACGCTCTTTTGCCGACCAATACATCCTGGCAGATACCCAAGCACCCATGCCGTACTACGCAGCCACTAATGGGCGTTATCGCGGTCTAGTTGCTGTTGAAGATTTACACTTTGTAGAGCGCAGCCGTTGGGACACTCAAACTGTTGAGAGTATCGTGCGCTATTTATCAGAAATCGCCACAGTTGAGGAAAAGACGCCCTTAGTAGAGGTGATTAACACTTTAGAAGCGCGTCAGCTCAATCGTTTGACTGTCCTATCCCCAGCGGGAGCTATTGCCGGAGTCATCGACCGAGGAGACATTGTCCGTGCCGTTGCCAAGAAGCTAAATCTGCAAATCCCAGAAGCCGAAATCAAGCGGATTAAATCGGAGGGTAGTTATCCTCCAGGATTACAGCTACAAGCGATCGCGCAAGCAACAAGCCAGTAAGTTTAGAAGACCAATACGCTCACTTAAAGATTAAAGCTGGAAGCTGCAGTAGAACACAAGCGACTGGCAATACTTCACTGCACTAAATATCTAGAGGAGGTTGCGCTAAAATCTGCTGCCACTCCGCATCCGATAAAGGCTGCGTTACTAACTCAATATCAAAACAACGACAAGCCGCCTGCATTAGCGCTTTTACTACAGTTTGAATCAAGGCGTCTCCCTCCTGCTCAAAAGGGAGTTCTACGGTTAACGTTTCTCCAAATACTTGAGTAAATAGCTTGGTATCCGGCTCTAAACGCATAGAGCCATGCTGCAAAATCGCTGTTCCCCTTCGCAACTGGGCGCTACCAATAAGCTTAGAACCATCTGCTAACACTAAATCAGCACCCGTTGCCGTACCAAAACAGTTGGGATTGTGAATATATCCGCGTCCTGCCGAACCATAGTGCAAGTCTACACCGAGCGATCGCCAACCTTGAATCAAAAACTCACAAATGGCTTGGTAAGCCTCAATACGTTTACTACTCAGTCCTGATGTAACCACCATATAGGTCAAATCTCCCTGATGCAGCACAGCACGTCCGCCGGTGGGACGCCGCACCAGCTGTATTGGCATTTCTTGCCAAACTAGCTGCTGCCAGGACGAGGACCACCGGCGCTGATGATATCCTAGTGAGATTGTTGGTGATGCCCAGGTATAAAAGCGTAAAACTGGGGGATGCTTTCCCGCTTGGTGCTGCTCCAGTAACCAACGGTCGATCGCCATTTGAACCTCCCCTGAAGCTCGTAGTAATGGAATCAAACGCCAAGGCAAGGCTGGATTTGGGATTGAATTGTTTGGCTTTATCTCCAAGGCTCAGGCATCTCAAGCTTAGGTTAGCCGTTGAAATTTCAAAGCTTCAGGCAGCACCAAATTCAGCTTGTAAGGCATCATCGTTGTCATCTGCGATCGTTGCTACCACGGTAATAGCACGCGAAATTTCTCCAGGCGCTAACTCTGCTACGGTTCGCGACGATAGCACCACGACTTGATTATCGACAATGCCAAAGCACGACTCAAAGGTTTCAGACCAATTCATTTCTAAAAGCTTACGCATCAACTCTGGCTCATTTTTTGCGGGTAGCTGAAGCACCATAGACCAAACCGTGAACGTGTCATCATCGGTAGAACCAGTCAGTTGCACAAAAACTTCAACGCTACCATACCTAAATTTCCATAGGTAGCCCTCTTCGTTTTGGCTCACCATCGCTGTGTTGTCTTGATCCAAGCTGGAGATGACTGTTTCAATGACCTCCACATGGTTGACAGTGGTGACATCTTCTATTAATTCATTAGTGACGATATCTGCGGTTGACAAGCTTTCTGTGGAAACCGTTTCAGGATTTGGCTGTTGGGTAGTCATAGACGGCGGTTGTTTACTCCGATTGGGATTTAGCTCAAGACCCAGTATCGCCCGTGGATGACTTTCTTGGGAGGTAGTAGTTTCCCTAATTAAGTTTTAGAACAATTAAGGCGATCGCTTTTCACAACTTCCT
>DATNQT010000091.1:0-2520 GCA_036703885.1 Candidatus Sericytochromatia bacterium | reverse complement strand
TCCCCAATAGATTTGCTAGCCTTCTGTAACGAACTCGTAGAAAGTCTCCAACTGAGTGCAAGTCCCCACTACGCCATCAATTTTGTAGGACAGTGTAACTGCACCAATTCCCAGATGGATAAAAAACTGCTGGGGCATATTCTTACCAATTTGCTCTCAAATGCAATTAAGTATTCCCCCCAAGGAGGCACTGTCCAATTCAATCTCCTTTGCACCTCCTCTTCAGCAGTCTTCCGCCTTCAAGATACTGGTATCGGCATCCCTTCAACAGATATTGAAAAAGTGTTTGAGTCTTTTGGGCGAGCCAGTAATGTCGGTACTATTGCTGGTACCGGACTGGGATTGGCGATCGTTAAAAAATGTGTAGACTTGCACGGAGGTGAGATTGCGGTAGAGAGTGAACTTGGAGTAGGCACAACATTTATTGTCAAACTTCCTTTGAATGAGGGCATCTTATAGCAAAGTGCTGAGTGCTGAGTGCTGAGTGCTGAGTGAAAACATAGTAGTTTTGGGGTGCAAGGGCGCTCAACACTGTCCTAACGTGACTACTGCACCTCGCCGTTCACCGAGCTAAAAATGAAGCACAGCTTTCCTTTAAGCAACGGCAGCGTTTACACCTTTAAGCAACGGCAGCGTTTACAAAACCCAGGACAACATCTTGGTCAAAGAGTACGACTTTTTGATGTTCTGGGAACTGCCCCTGCTCAAAGCAAACAGCGGATTGACCCAAGATTTCACTGAACAGAATCTGCTGAAATAAAAGGTTATCGGTAAAAGACATAATGTGACGAGCGCTAGCACACTCTCCCTGCCAGCTAAAGCCTACATTCAGTTTGACATGATGCATATCATGAATAGCTCGGAACATCATGTTAATCTCCGAACCTAGCAGATCTGATTCATTAAAATGAGTGCTAATTAGTAGATTTCCCTGGTTGACATCAGTGCGAAGATTTTCAAAGCACACCTCTTGACCTCTTAAGTAAGGCTGGAAGTCAACATACTGAACGTTTATCCCTTGCAGTTCTACTTGCGCTAGGTTGATGACAAATTGACGAAAACTCCTCAAGATGTTAGCAGGTATTTTGTAAGCTGGAGCTGCGATGTAATACCTAGCTATGTCTTCAATATTCATAACAATCCCTCGCAGATTCGGCTCTTTCACAAGAAAGTCAAAAAATCAAACCATCTAAAGGTGTGACTTGTATTACAATCTTGAACTCGCGGAGCCGCCAAAACGACGAGGTAATCACCTAAACGTGGGTGTAACCCTTTCTGTAAAGAGAATGTAAAGTTATGATGAAGATACAGTAAATATACGGAAGCCCTCTGCTGCCCTGTTCTAGCTGAGAAAGCAGCTAAAGGCTCGTGGAGTGCAGAGGAAGGACGTGTCTTGTAACGCAGCAAAATATCCTTACATACAAGATATTCTGACCCTTATCTTTAAGGAAGAGGGTTCTCTCCCCTTATTCCCGAAAGTAAAGTAACCCCCTTTCGGTTTCTACCTATCCACTCCCTAGCTGCTGAAGCTAACAAGGGCAATCCGAGGATGATAAGCTAACAAATGCGTTTGAAAACTATTTAAGGTAAAGATTAGATGACTGGCTCAACCCAGGTTCCCTACCTTTTACGGGCTGCTCGTGGTGAAGTATTAGACCGTCCGCCAGTGTGGATGATGCGGCAGGCGGGTCGTTATATGAAAGCTTATCGAGATTTACGGGATAAGTATCCAAGTTTTCGCGATCGCTCGGAAATCCCAGAAGTAGCAATTGAAGTTTCGCTGCAACCCTGGAAGGCGTTTCAGCCAGACGGTGTGATTTTGTTTTCGGACATCGTGACGCCACTACCTGCCTTAGGCATTGACATGGACATTGCTGAAGGCAAGGGACCGATTATTCACCAACCGATTCGTAACCAGGAACAAGTTGATAAGCTGCGGACTTTTGCACCGGAGGAATCACTACCGTTTGTTCGGGAAATTTTGCAAGCGTTGCGGCAGGAAGTGGGTAACGAAGCCGCAGTATTGGGTTTTGTCGGTGCGCCTTGGACTTTAGCCGCTTATGCCGTTGAGGGCAAAGGTTCTAAAACTTACTCAGTTATTAAAGGCATGGCGTTCTCAGAACCTGCCATCCTGCATCAGTTGTTGGGTAAGCTGGCAGATGCGATCGCTATTTATGTCCGTTACCAAATTGATAGTGGTGCCCAAGTCGTTCAAATGTTTGACTCATGGGCAGGTCAACTCAGTCCCGAAGATTACGAAACCTTTGCTTTACCCTATCAGCAGAGAGTAGTACGGCAAGTTAAACAGACTCATCCAGATACACCCCTAATCCTCCTAGTTAGCGGTAGCGCTGGTGTGCTGGAACGTATGCCGAAATCCGGCGTCGATATTGTTAGTCTGGACTGGACGGTCGATATGGCAGAGGCAAGACAACGATTGGGATCTAATGTTAAGGTGCAGGGGAATATGGACCCAGGTGTGCTCTTTGGGTCGCAGAATTTTATCCGCGATCGCATTCT
>DATNQT010000090.1:0-6457 GCA_036703885.1 Candidatus Sericytochromatia bacterium | reverse complement strand
TTGATACCAGTATTTGCAGTGCTGGGGGTGCAGGTGGCAATTCCATCACTATCCGGCATGGCGGTAACGGCGTCACCCCTTTCATTGTGGGTGATGCAACAACAAATGGTACTCAGGGAGCCATTACAAGTAGAACAGACAATCAGATTTTACCGACTCAATCTTTTCTAGGTCCCTACAATCAGGATGATATAAACATCCTTACCCTCCCTCCAATCCTGCCTCCAACCCAATCACAACCAGCTGTTAGATTACCCCTATCAGACCAAAACCCACCCTTACCAACCTCGCTGGATTCCGACCCTGCCTCGTTGTTCAGTGATACGTTAGTGGAGCAGGGAGAAAAGATTTTCACCCGCGAATTTGAGGCATATCTGGGACTGCAAGAGACTTCTCTGAAAACCGTTAGTGATGCCCGCAACGCCCTGCGCCGGATTGAAGAAGAAACAGGTGTTAAACCCGCCATTATCTACGCCGTCTTTGTTCCTTCAAACCTGGCATCAGAAACTGAGATTGGCAACGAGCGATCGCTTCAGTCTGTAGAGCAGCAAACCGAACGTCTTAGAGTTACCCAGCGCCAGAATAGCGACCAGTTGGAATTAATCCTCGTAACCGCAGAAGGCTCCCCTGTTCGCAAGCGAGTGTCGGGAACAAATCGCCAGGAAATTCTCAGAGTCGCAGGGCAATTCCGCGCCGAAATCACTAAGATCACCAGTCGCTCCAATTCCTACCTTCCCCCTGCCCAGAAGATGTACCAGTGGTTGTTAACACCCCTAGAGGCAGATTTAAAAGTTCGTGGCATCCAAAATTTAGTATTCATAATGGACGAGAGGTTGCGCTCTCTTCCTCTAGCAGCTCTCCATGATGGTCAAAGCTTTCTGGTGGAAAACTACAGTGTAGGCTTGATGCCCAGTCTCAGCTTGACCGACACCCGCTACACGGACATCAAAAAGTCTCATGTTCTGGCGATGGGAGCCTCTAAATTTACCAACCAAAAATCTTTACCAGCGGTATCGGTGGAGTTGTCTGCCATCACACCGAACTTATGGCCGGGGAAAGCCTTGCTGGACGAAGCCTTGACTCTAGAGAATCTCAAGTCACAACGCCGTACGGAATCGTTCGGCATTGTTCACCTAGCTACCCATGCAATCTTTCAGCCAGGGGAACCGAGCAACTCCTACATCCAGTTATGGGACAGCCAGTTGCGATTGAACCAACTGCGACAATTGGGTTGGAATGATCCAGCTGTGCAGTTATTAGTGCTGAGTGCCTGTAAAACAGCACAGGGTAGCGCCGAAGTAGAGTTGGGCTTTGCTGGGTTAAGTGTACAAGCTGGAGTCAAATCTGCACTGGCGAGTTTATGGTTTGTCAGCGATGAAGGAACGATGGCGTTGATGAGGAAGTTTTACGAGGAATTGAGACAAGCTCCAATTAAGGCAGAGGCGCTACGACGAGCACAAGTAGCGATGCTCAAGGGAGAGGTAAGGCTGGAGAATGGGAATCTGGTTACTCCTAGTGGGGTGACACCACTACCACCAGAACTAGAACAGTTAGGGAATCAAAACCTATCTCATCCGAAGTTCTGGTCAGCTTTTACGATGATTGGCAATCCTTGGTGAATAGGTGGGCAGAAATAACCCTATGGATGTTAGTTTGGGGCTGAGAGATTGGGCAAAGCATTCTTGAATAAGACCATATCGCTTTGGAGCAAAGTTGGCGGCAAGAAGGCTGCGCCCTACAAAAATCGTAATTCTCTCGTGAAGATAAGAAAGCTGTTCTCCGAACGCGATTACATCCGTTATAGATATAAAGAAACATTGCTGCTTCTTAAAAAGGGATGAAGAGCTTTAAGGGTGCTTGCGGGATAACCCAAAATTTAAAACTCCGAATCGACATGATTCCCAAAAGCAGTACTTTAATCTCTAAGTTTTTGCTTCAAGTCGGTTTGTTGAAGCGAATTTTAGCCTCAACAAAGCGTGATCCGATTATTGCTACTCTTGTCGCGTTCAGCTTGCTGCTTGGGGTACGGCAGTTAGGCTGGCTACAACCCCTAGAGTTGGCAGCTTTCGATCTCATGGTTCGCGTTCGCCCCGATGAAGGTCCCGATCCTCGGTTATTAGTGGTGGGGATTACGGAGCAAGACATCCGAACTTTGAAGGAATATCCTGTTTCCGACCAAGTTTTGGCACAGCTTATTGGAAAACTACAACAGTATCAGCCTAGGGCGATTGGGGTGGATTTAGCTCGTGATGTGCCTAAAGGGTTGGGTCATGACGAACTGGTTAATCAATTCAAAAATCCCAACCTGATTGCGATCACCTATATCGGCAATACCGATCTGGAGAGAGTGCCACCTCCTCCTGAAATACCAGAAGAACGCATTGGTTTTAGTGATGTCTTGCTTGACCCAGACGCCGTTACTCGTCGTCAGGCAATGTACAGCGTTACTGACAGCAGTACTCTCTATTCATTTTCCCTACGGCTAGCTCTGGCTTATCTGAAACCACAGGGCATTTTGCCTCAACTAACCAAGACTGACGATGTTCAGTTAGGTAAAACTGTATTTAGACGGTTGGCTTTTAATTCCGGTGGCTATCAAACCATTGATGATGGTGACTTCCAAATCTTGCTCAATTATCGTTCGGCTAACCCTGTGGCGCGACAAGTTAGTCTGACACAGGTCTTGAATGGGCAGCTCGATCCTGCGTTTGTGAAGGACAAAATTGTACTGATTGGCACTACTGCGCCTACGGTTAACGACCTATTCTACACCCCCTATAGTGCCACGGAAAAGGGAAACTCTCAGATGTCAGGCGTTGTACTCCACGCTCAGATAGTGAGTCAAATCCTCAGTGCGGTTTTGGACGATCGCCCTTTGTTCTGGTTCTGGCCGGAATGGGTGGAGGTTTTGTGGATTACTGGATGGTCGTTGGTTGGCGGTATTTTGGTAGCGCGAGTTCACAATTCCTTCATCCTAGGATTAAGTAGTATCGCCATAGTGGGTGTTTTGTTTGGTTTGACAATGTTGCTCTTTATCCAGGGGGGATGGATACCACTGGCAGCACCAACAACGGCGATGATTGTCACGGGGACTGCTGTAGGGGCTTATCAGCGGCAACAGTCAAAACAGCAAGAACAGATGGTGATGAAGCTTTTAGGGCAGCAAACTTCACCAGAGATTGCCCAAGCCCTCTGGCACGAACGCGATCGCCTGCTCAGTTCTGGTCTTCTACAAGGGCAAAGGCTGACAGCCACAATGTTACTGACTGACATCAAGGGCTTTAGCACAATTTCGGAACAAATGTCTCCGGAAAATGTCATGGCTTGGCTGAATGAGTACTTGCCAGCTATGACTCAAGAAGTACAAACTCATCATGGGATTATCAACAAGTTTACTGGAGATGGGCTGATGGCAGTGTTTGGGGTGCCTATACCAGCCACTAACGACGCCCAAGTCAGTGATGACGCACAGCGGGCTGTATCTTGTGCTTTGGCAATGAACGACCGCTTGCGCTCACTCAACCAAAATTGGCGCTTTCGTGGTTTACCTGTAGTTCAGATGCGGGTAGGAATTTTTACAGGTCCAGTGATGGTTGGTAGTTTAGGTGGCAAGGAGCGTTTGGAGTATGGTGTAATAGGGGATAGTGTAAATATTGCATCTCGTTTAGAAAGTTGTAAGAAAGACCGTCAATCTAGCGATTGTCGGATATTAATTGGGTACGAAACCCTAGTTCACCTTAAAGGGCAATTTCAGGTGGAACCTTGGGGACAGCTGGAATTGAAAGGAAAACAGCAAAAAATTGATGTTTACCGCGTAGTTGGTCGTCTAGCTAAGAATCCCTCAGTAAGTCTTGGAAGCTAGTCATATGCCTTGGAAAAAGTCTCGCCCAACTCTCATAACGTTCTACTTTGCATCATTTCTAGGTTTTTTTCTACCTGGTTTTCTGGTGCAAGTATTTGCACAAAAACCTAATTTACAAGTGCAAGGGCAACCGCTCAGAACGCCGCCTGCCTGGTCTAGGTCGGGTACTTTGCAGGCACAAGCGGCTACACCAACAATTCTACAGCGAGCGGGACGCAGGAAACCCGCTAGTCCACGGGGTCCCTGCTCTCCTAGTGAAAAGTCTCTGATGGCATTACTCCCAAAAACCAATTTGGGGTTGACTGTTGCAGGCTATCCAACCTTTTTTTTCTATATTCCTCAAACTCCGATCGCAACGGCAGAGTTTGTTCTACTCGATGAAGAAAACAAAACTAAGGTTTACGAAACAACATTCACAATTAGAGGCAAGACTGGTATAGCTAGCCTCAGTCTTCCTGCCTCTAAAACGTTGCCACCTCTAGCGGTAGGTAAGACGTATCATTGGTACATTTCAATGATTTGCGATCCTGAAGACCGATCTGGGGATATTTATGTAGATGGGTGGGTTCAACGAGTTGAAGCTAACCCAAATTTAGTTAGCCAGTTGGAGAAGGCTTCCTCACGCGATCGACTCGCTTTTTATCGAAAAAATGACCTTTGGTTTGACACCTTGAGAACCTTAGCAGAACGACGGCGCTTGAGTCCTGATGATACAGCGATCGCTACGGAGTGGACTAGCTTGTTGAAGTCAGTGGGATTGGATGAAATTGCTCAAGAACCTTTAGTCCAACCTTAAGTTGGGCTAAAGGTTAAGCTTTGGGAACCTTAAGCCACTGCGGCAACAGCCTCCTGTCCATGTTTGCGCATCAAGTCCATTAGTTCATCCCGGTAGTCATGGAATTTGGAGTGGCGCTTAACGGTACTGGTACGTTCAGGTAGGTGGATCGACATTTCCTTCCTTACCGTGCCGGGACGTGCCCCCAGAGCATAAATCCGATTGGAGAGAAAGACAGCTTCTTCCACATCATGGGTAATCATAAAGATTGTGACATTGGTGCGCCGCCAAAGATCGAGAATAAATTCGTGCATTGATTCTTTGGTGTGGATGTCTAATGCGCCGAAGGGTTCGTCCATCAACAGCACTTTCGGTTCTGAGGCAAGGGCACGAGCGATCGCTACCCGTTGCTTCATCCCGCCCGATAACTCCTTCGGCAATGACCGCGCAAACTTTGTCAAGCCGACCACACTCAGATAGTAGCTGGCTTGTTCGCGCCGTTCCTTCTTCGGTACGCCTTGAAGCTTGAGTCCAAACTCCGTGTTGTCCTGTACGCTCATCCAGGGATAAAGTGTGTAGTGTTGGAAGACCATACCGCGATCAGGTCCAGGCCCATCAACGCGCTTACCATCAATCTTGACTTCTCCACTCGTCGGGCTATCCAATCCAGCAATTTGCCGTAGCAGAGTAGACTTACCCGAACCGGATGCTCCCACAGCACAGATAAATTCGCCTTGCTCAATCGTCATGTTAATGTCTTTGAGAACAACTAAATTTCCTTGCTTTGTCTGGAAGTGCTTGTTTAGCTTGTTAATTTGTAGAAACATTATTATTAAACCTCAGTAAGAAGATTAGGTAATTGCTATCAATTCACAGCACAGACGTGACTTCAGAGTCACATTTTTAGGCAGGTAAGGATTATCGTTTTTGATTTGCCCACTTACAGGAAACTCGTAGAAGGTATTGAAATAAAAGATCGAAGGCTAGCCCGATCACCCCAATAACAATTAGCCCTACAAAAATTTCATCAGTTCTCAGGAATCGACCTGCTACACTAATCCGACGACCTAAGCCTTCTGTTGCGGCAATTAGTTCTGAGACAATCACCAACTGCCATGCGGCGGCAAGGTTAATCCGGCAGGCATCAATGATTCCTGGCAAAACGTGCGGCAGAATCACCTGAGTTAAGGTTGCCCAGCGATTCCCTCCCAACATATAGGTAGCTTCAATCAATTCTTTTGGGACGAACTTGACGGTATCCATCACCATCAACGAATTGAAGAAAAAGACCCCGATGAAGATGAGGGTAATTTTGGGTCCCTCGCCGATGCCCAGGTATAAAATCAGCAATGGAATGAAGGCAGGAGCAGGCATATAACGCATTAAGCCGAAGAGCGGTTCCAGCAAGGCGCGAATACTGGCAAAACTGCCCATTAATACCCCAACGGGGATGGAAAGGACAGCGGCAAAAAGAAACCCAACACCAACGCGCCATAGACTTGCGACGGTATCTTTCAGAAGTTCGCGTGTTCTCCACAGCCGGCCAAATGCCTCAAGAACTTGAGCCGGCGAGGGTAAAAATTTAGGATCGATGTTTCCAAAGGTAGTGACCAACCACCACAACATTAGAGGAACGCCAATCGAGGTAATGAGTAATGCTGTATGAAGCGGTTTGGGAATGTCTTCAGCAAGTTGCCAGAAAACGGTTGGATTTAGTTTTTTAGCTCGGAGAAAGTCTCGAATCGATTCAGGATTTTGATTCATGACTAATTTTTATGAGGACAAGGGGAGGGAGATATCTGTTTTTTGCAAAGGTTCAT
>DATNQT010000089.1:0-10894 GCA_036703885.1 Candidatus Sericytochromatia bacterium | reverse complement strand
AAAATCTACGGTGTTTCTGGCTTCCCACTACCCCTGTATCCAGAGTTGAAGCTTGCCTTGCCACGCCCGTCAATTGGTGTGGCTTTAGAGGAGTTTCAGCCGGATTTAATCCATGTAGTTAACCCAGCTGTACTGGGGTTGGCGGGACTATACTACGCCAAGATGATGCAAATTCCCTTGGTGGCGTCCTACCATACCCACCTGCCTCAATACCTCCAGCATTATGGGCTGGGGATGTTGGAACCCGTGATGTGGGAGTTAATCAAAGCGAGTCACAACCAAGCACAACTGAATTTGTGTACCTCCACGGCGATGGTGCAGGAATTAAGAGAACATGGGATTGAACGATTGGACTTGTGGCAACGGGGCGTCGATACAGAAACCTTTCATCCGGGTTTAGCCTGTGAAGAAATGCGATCGCACCTCTCCCAAGGACACCCCGAAAGCCCCCTCCTTCTCTACGTCGGGCGACTGGGCGCTGAAAAAGAAATCGATCGCATCAAACCCGTCCTCGAAGCCATTCCCCAGGCACGTCTTGCTTTAGTTGGAGATGGTCCTCACCGCAGTGCCTTGGAAAAACACTTTGAGGGAACTCCCACCCATTTCGTTGGTTACCTCACGGGTACAGAACTAGGGGCGGCGTTTGCCTCGGCAGATGCCTTTATCTTCCCCTCCCGAACTGAAACCCTGGGATTGGTACTCCTGGAAGCGATGGCAGCGGGTTGTCCGGTTGTGGCGGCACGTTCAGGAGGGATTCCTGATATCGTAACGGATGGAGTCAATGGCTATCTGTTCGAGCCAACGGATGAACAAGGAGCGATCGCAGCAACTCAACGCCTTCTACAACAGCAACAAGAACGAGAAACCCTCCGTCAAAATGCTAGGACTGAAGCCGAACGTTGGGGTTGGGCGGCTGCCACACGGCAGCTACAGAACTACTACAGAACAGTAGTTTTATCTCAGTCAATGTCGTCAGCCGCTTAAGAAAAGCCAACGAGAGCTAGGGAAACGGTAGAAAGTGCCTTTCCCTATTCGGCTTTTTCACTTTCTAGATTTCCATGAAATAATAGATATAAAGCCCTATATAGTGCCTTCGTCTTTCTTCCGATCAGGATGAACCGAGATACTCAAGCAATAAGTTTTTTATTGTTACTAAGACAACAATTTATTGCTCGATTGTTATCTAGTTTACTTTAATCTTGTTGACCGCAGGTGTGCATCTTACGCTTTGCGTTACTCTCGGCGTGGGTTTATCAAAAACAACTCACGCTAAGAGGGTTTTGCTAGGCTAAGTGAGACAAGTGTATTTAAACTCTAAGCTTTTCCTTAGATCTCACCTTCGTCAATGCCTTTAAACAGGAGGTGCGGCAAAGTGAGTTATAGCTCTTGAACTCTAAAGTTTTGGAGGCTTTCTCTCAATCAATAATTATTTACCACGTTTAGTGACATTTATGCTCCTTGACACGCCGGATACAAAAAACACCTGTTGAACAGTCATCACTATGACCCTTTCCAACACTGGTAGCGTGCTGGCTACACTGACTCAGTTAACCCAACTCAACCGGACAAGCGCCTTGACTCACCGAGTCAAAGATTTATCTGTCCCCGAATTCATCTGCTTGTTGGACTTCATCACAGCGGAGTTTCAGCAATTCCTCAGGGCGATCGAAATGATCAACAACGAAGCCCTGGAAACGATGCTAGAGCAGGTAATGGATGCCTTTACCTTAAAAATTGGTCAAATCCTGCAAGCTGATCGCACTACAATCTTCTTGGTTGACGCCGACAAAGGTCAGCTTTGGGCAAAAATTCCTCAAAGCGAAAGCAATAAGAGCGTAGAACTTCGGATTCCTCTCAACATTGGTATCGCTGGACACGTCGCTACAACTGGCGAATATCTGAATATCCTGGACGCTTACAACGACCCGTCATTCAACAAAGAAGTAGACGAACGCCCCGGCTATCATACCCACACCCTTTTGTGTATGCCGATTTATAGCAGCAACAAGCAAGTTGTGGCGGTGGTGCAGCTATTAAATAAAGCCGAAGGTGTGCCCTTTGATGAGGAAGACGTACAGCGATTTAAGGACTTTGCCGCTTCAATAGGAATTATTCTCGAAACCTGCCAATCTTTCTACATGGCTGCCCGCAACCAACGGGGAGCCGCAGCCCTTTTGAAGGCAACAGCCTCTCTCGGTCAAAGCCTAGATTTAGAAGCAACACTCCATCTGGTGATGGATCAGGCTCGCGATTTAATGCAGGCAGACCGTAGCACCCTCTTCATGCTCAGTAAAGAAACCGGGGAACTTTGGAGTAAGGTGGCGACGGTAGACGGGGAAACGATGGTAGAAATCCGCATTCCCGCAAATCGCGGCATTGCTGGATACGTCGCTTCAACGGGTCAACCCCTGAATATCCCTGATGCCTACAAAGACCCCCGCTTCGATCCCTCCACTGACAAGCGCACGGGTTATGTAACCCGTAGCATCCTCTGTATGCCAGTCTTTAACTCTGGGGGCGATTTGATTGGCGTCACTCAGCTAATTAACAAGCATCAAGGTAGCTTCACCAGTTCCGATGAAGAGTTTATGCGGGCGTTTAATATCCAAGCTGGAATTGCCTTGGAAAATGCCAAGCTTTTTGAAAACGTTCTCATCGAAAAGCAATATCAGAAAGACATTCTGCAAAGCCTCTCAGATGCTGTAATTTCTACAGATATGCAGGGGCGAATTGTCACAATTAATGATGCGGCTTTAGCGTTGCTCGGTTGTCCCCTTCAGCAACTCGATACAAAAAATCGGCATTTATGGGAGTTTAAACTAACAGGTCGGTATGTTTGGGAAGTAGTACCTATCGAAAATCTCCAGGCGCGTCTACAAGACAGCTTGACGACTGGTATAAAGCAATATGTTCCAGAGCAAAGCTTGACAGTTGGTCTGTTTGAGCGTCATAGTAACGCCTCCTTCAACGGTTACTCGACGGCTGTTAATGGCAATGGCGTGATTCGGGATGTGGAAACTGAGAGGAAGGACGATTCATATACTCTTCACGAACTAGATGAGGGTGTTGCCTACATCCTGGCAATTCCGAAAAGCGATGACCCAGAGGTTTATATCCCTTGGAATGAAGCGCCTTGGGATTCCCACACCTCAACTTACCTCTCCAGTAAACAAGTTCAGCTAATCGAACGCAGTATTAACTTGACCGTGAACCCCCTGACGAATCCACAAGGAACGGTACGGGGTGGTTTAGTGGTACTAGAAGATATTAGCCGTGAGAAGCGGATGAAAGCCGCGATGTATCGCTACATGACACCGGGAGTTGCCGAGCAAGTAATGGCGCGGGGTGAAGATGCGCTGATGGTGGGCGAACGCAAGGACGTAACGATTCTGTTCTCCGATATCCGGGGTTACACGACCCTAACGGAAAATCTAGGAGCCTCAGAGGTCGTGTCGCTGCTGAACCAGTATTTTGAAACAATGGTGGAGGCAGTCTTCAACCACGAAGGAACTTTGGATAAGTTTATCGGGGATGCCCTAATGGCAGTGTTTGGGGCACCGCTACCGCTGACAGAAAATCACGCTTGGATGGCGGTTAAGTCAGCATTAGATATGCGCTGGCGCTTGGCAGCGTTTAACCAGCGACGCATCCTGGAAAACCATCCGTTAATTCATATTGGAATTGGGATTAGTTCGGGAGAAGTAGTTTCCGGCAATATTGGTTCCAAAAAACGGATGGACTATACCGTAATTGGAGATGGGGTAAATTTGAGCGCTCGTTTGGAAAGCGCCACAAAAGAGTATGGCTGCGATATTATCTTGAGCGAGTCTACCTACGAGCTTTGCCGCGATCGCATTTGGGTACGGGAGTTAGACAGAATTCGACCCAAAGGCAAAAGCCAACCCGTTAGTATTTATGAATTAATTGGCGAAGCGGATATGCCCCTCAATGATGCCACGAGAAGGCTTCTAGACTGTTACGAAGCAGGGCGTCATGCTTATATCAACAGAGACTTCCGCAAAGCCCTCACCTACTTTTATGAGGCTTATCACATTAAGCCAACCGATCAAGCCGTCATCGCTCACCTAGAACGCTCAAAAAACTATCTGGAAAATCCGCCGTCAGAAATGTGGGACGGTGTTCACACGATGACAACGAAGTAGGAAGTGGGGAATGGGGAATGGGAAATTGGGAATGGGGAATTGGGAATGGGGAATTGGAGACATACAAACAAATATTAGAAATTATCAACTCACGCATCGCCGCGTCTTTGACTATCCCGACTCCCGGCTCCCGACTCCCTACTCCCCTTCTTCTCCTTGAAAGGGATTTTGACCGATCGCAAGTTCTTTTTTACTCTGTCTTAACTCTTTCCAGAGGTGTTTGATTTGGTTGTATGCTGCTTCTGGGGGAAGCTTGCCAGCAGTTTCTAGGTTACAGATGTAGTTTACCCGTTGAGCAAACTCCTGTAGATTAGCGTTAAAAACTAAATTTTCTGGCTTGACTTGACCGTAGTATCGGCTGCGAGGATATAAAAAATCATTTCGATCTACCATAAATATCTCCTTAAGTTTTTGTACGCTCATATGTTTCCCTCTAATCATATATTTCCCTCTAAAAGCTACCGAATCAACAGTAGTTTTACTGGAATTGGTTTGATGGGAGCTTGGCTTGTGAGAACTAATCCTCAGTTTCCTAACAAGTTTCGTCATCCATGCTTTAATTTTGATGCTGTCTTGCAACTGCCTTACTTCGCTCAAATTATTCACGGAACCCATAGTCTTTATGTCTGCCCACCAAAAACTCTACGAAGGCAAAGCAAAGATTCTTTATACCACGGATGACCCGGAGATTCTGCTGACCCACTTCAAGGATGATGCTACCGCCTTCAATGCCCAGAAGCGGGGTCAGATAACGGGTAAGGGAGAGATGAACTGTGCGATCGCTACTCAGTTATTCAAATTACTAGAAGACGTTGGCATCCCCACACATTTCATCGAGCGACCAGCCCCCAACCAAATGCTGGTGAGAAATGTAAGGATTTTGCCCGTAGAGGTGGTAGTCAGGAACATTGCGGCGGGAAGCCTCTGTCAACAAACTGGGTTACCTGTGGGGAAGGTACTGCCGACGCCACTAGTGGAATTTTATTTCAAGAACGACGCCTTGGGAGACCCATTGTTAACACGCGATCGCTTATTACTCCTGGAACTGGCAACGCCCGATCAGTTAGATCAACTGATCGATAAAGCCTTACAAATTAACGATATTCTTACAGCTTTCTTCAATCGGTGTGGCATTACCCTGGTAGACTTCAAGCTGGAGTTTGGCGTCACTTCCAGCCAACAGTTGCTCTTGGCGGATGAAATCAGTCCTGATACGTGCCGTCTATGGAACCAAGCGGAGGCTGACCCCGACCGTCGAGTGATGGACAAAGATCGATTTCGCCATGATTTGGGAAATGTAGAAGATGCCTACCAGCAAGTTCTAGAGCGGATTCTAGCAACACTATAAGTGACTAAGGAGTTGCTAGTTTTAGGGATTAGCGATCGGCAAATTACTAAAACTAGCAACAGACAATGGACAATGGACAACGAATCAAAAGCCGATCGCTTGCATAAACGTGGTGTGTGGAAGTGTCAAAAGATCTCAAAGAAATGCGCTTATCTCCCTTATTAGCAGCCGTGCTTGCTGCATCAGCCACTATTGGTTTCTCTAAACCAAGCATTGGGCAAACAACTAACTCCTCCCCTGTAACGACAAAACCTCCAGAATCAGCCAACAGCACTGGTGGCGGCTCGATGTCTCAAGCGGTGTATGTTAACCAAGATGCAGTTCCTGTAGATGTGGAGTCTGCCCAGTTAACTACAGTTAAACCAGCCACGGCAGGTAATCTGGTCGTCCAGACAACTCCATTGGCAGAAGTCAATAGCACTAAACCGATTACTGCACAAGCGCCGACGCCAACACCATCACCGACGCCAACACCAATACCATCACCATCGCCAACACCATCACCTGATATTCAGACTCAGCCTCCTGCACCGCCAGAAGCACGAGTGCTAGTCGGGGAAGTATTTGTTAGCGGTGCACAAGGGCAGCTTGAAGATGAAATCTTTCGCGTGATTAGCACCCGGCCGGGACAGGCAACAACCCGCTCTCAGTTGCAGGCAGATGTGAATGCGATCTTTGCTACAGGCTACTTCGCCAGTGTGGATGTAAGACCAGAAGATACGCCTTTGGGTGTGCGCGTGACCTTTGTGGTAGAACCCAACCCCGTATTGCGTCAGGTAACGGTGAACACGGTACCAGAAAACGCAAACAAGCGCGTGGTGCCTCAAAACGTGATCGATGAAATCTTCAGCAAGCAGTACGGTCAAACCTTAAACTTTCGCCAACTCCAAGAAGGCATCAAACAGTTAAATCAGTGGTACAAAGACAACGGCTACGATCTGGCTCAAGTCGTTGATGCCTCAAAAGTGACCCCTGAAGGCGCAGTCAGCTTAGTCGTAGCCGAAGGGGTGGTTGAAGACATTCGGGTACGTTTTCTTAATAAAGAGGGACAGGCGACGAACGAGGAAGGTCAACCCGTCCGGGGTCGCACTCGTGATTTTATTATTACGCGGGAGGTACAGTTAAAGTCCGGTGATGTTTTCAATCGGCAGACGGCGGAAAGAGATCTGCGGCGAGTCTTTGGTTTAGGGATTTTTGAGGATGTGCGACTTTCCTTTGCCCCCGGTCAAGACCCGCGCCGAGTGGTTGTAGTTGTAGACGTGATTGAGAGGAATACTGGCTCGATCGCTGCGGGTGCTGGTATTAGTTCTGCTAGTGGTTTGTTCGGGTCAGTGAGCTACCAGCAGCAAAACCTAGGAGGCAATAATCAAACCTTGGGGGCAGAGTTGCAGGTCGGTTTGCGGGATGCACTGTTGTTCGATGTTAACTTCACCGACCCTTGGATTGCAGGTGACCCCTACCGAACCTCCTACACCGTTAATGCCTTCCGCCGTCGGTCGATTTCGCTAATCTTTGAGGGCGGTGACCCAGAAGTAGACCTGCCCAATGGCGATCGCCCTCGGATTCTGCGTACTGGTGGGGGTATCAGCTTCACCCGTCCGTTGTCGCGAGATGTCTTTACCCCTGCCGAGTGGACAGCCTCATTGGGACTACAGTATCAACGAGTATCCATCCGAGATGCCGATGGCGAACTCAGCCCCAGAGATGAGCGAAATAACGACTTGAGCTTCAGTGGAAGCGGGAGAGACGACCTATTGACCCTGCAGTTTGGTGCTGTACGCGATCGCCGTAATAGTGCCCTGCGACCCACAAGCGGTTCTCTGTTGCGGCTAGGTGCTGAACAATCTGTCCCCGTTGGAGAAGGAAGCATCTTCCTCACCCGCCTGAGGGGGAACTACAGCTACTACATCCCCGTTACATTCACCAACTTCACTAGAGGGCCTCAGGCTCTTGCCTTTAATATTCAAGGGGGCACGGTCATCGGAGATTTGCCGCCCTATGAAGCTTTTTCCCTCGGTGGCAGTAGCTCGGTGCGGGGTTACGATGAGGGAGATGTTGGGGCAGGTCGCAGTTTTATTCAGGCGACCGCTGAATATCGTTTCCCAATTTTCTCAGTCGTAGGCGGCGCTGTATTTGTTGACTATGCTAGCGACCTCGGTTCGGGAAGTAGCGTACCTGGTAACCCTGGTGGAGTAAGGGGTAAACCTGGTAACGGTTTTGGCTACGGACTTGGCGTTCGAGTACAATCGCCCCTCGGTCCAATTCGTATTGACTATGGTTTGAATGACCAAGGAGACAGCCGTATCCACTTTGGCATTGGAGAGCGCTTCTAATGTTGGTCATTGGTCATTGGTCATTGGTCATTGGTAAAGACCAAGGCCTGTGACTGGGGACTAATGATTAGGAACTAATAACTAATGGCTAAATATACTCTGGATAGTACTTTTGAGCGCTCCGGTATCGGGCTGCATAGTGGCATCCTCACAACCGTGCGGGTGCTACCTGCTGTGGCTGGACAGGGACGCTATTTTGTTCGGGTTGACTTACCTGGGTCACCTGTTATCCCAGCGCGAGTTGATGCTGTCTACGAAACGCGGCTTTCCACAGAACTCCGGGTGTTGACAAATAGCAAGCTAAGTGCCTTAAATGACGAGACGACAGAGCGACAGGCAAGTGTGCGAACAGTGGAACACCTGTTGGCAGCACTGGCAGGCAGTGGCGTTGATGATGCCCGAATTGAGATTGATGGGCCAGAAGTTCCGCTTTTAGATGGTTCGGCAAAGAGTTGGGTAGAGGCAATCGCTGAGGCAGGAGTGGTAACAGGTGGGGAGGGGAACACCTCAGAGAACCCAGCGAATTTCTCACCAGAATTTACTGGCGTCCTCGAAGCCACATCCTCTAAGGTTGTCTTACATAAACCAATATGGGTGTACCAAGGAGATGCTTTTGTTGCAGCTCTACCAGCACCTGTGACCCGATTTACCTATGGAATTGACTTTGACTTACCAGCCATTGGCAAGCAATGGTATAGTTGGACGCCCCAACAAGAAAGTTTTGCAGAAGCGATCGCTCCAGCTCGGACTTTTGGTTTAGCTCACCAAATCGAACACTTGCGACAAGCGGGTTTAATCAAAGGTGGTAGTTTGGAAAATGCCTTGGTTTGCGATGACTCTGGATGGCTTAATCCTCCCTTAAGATTTTCAAATGAGCCAGTGCGTCATAAACTTTTAGATTTAGTAGGGGATTTAAGTTTATTGGGAAATTTTCCTGTAGCTCACTTCCTCGCCTACAAAGCCAGCCATAATCTGCATATTCAACTTGCCAAAGAGCTGGTGGCTATCGATTAGGTTTTTGTCAGTGGTCAGTGGTCAGTTGTCCATTGCTCCTGATAAGTCTATCGGCGTTTATAGAAATGCCCCTAGCCTAAGATTAGAAAGCCCTGCTCTCGTCCGCAATCTCCTGAAAACAAAGCCCCAAAGCTCTAACTAAATTTGTCATGTCCATATTGACCGACGTTAATACCCAAGCTGACTCTATAGAAACGGCTCCTGTCCCAAACAGCGAGTCATCTCCTAAACCGATTTTTACCCTTGAAGATATTCAGAAGATACTACCCCATCGTTATCCTTTCGCCTTAGTCGATCGCGTTATTGAATATGTTCCAGGGAAGCTAGCCGTTGGCATTAAAAACGTTACCTTCAACGAACCCTACTTTCAAGGACATTTTCCAGGGCGTCCGCTGATGCCTGGAGTGATGATTGTGGAAGCAATGGCTCAGGTTGGGGGAATTGTCTTAACTCAACTGCCTGATATGGAGGGCGGTTTATTTGTCTTTGCTGGGATTGATAAAGTACGCTTTCGCCGTCCCGTCGTTCCAGGCGATCAACTGGTGATGACAACGGAACTGTTATCCATCAAGCGCCGTCGTTTTGGAAAGATGCAGGCTCGTGCTGTCGTTGACGGACAGCGAGTTGCCGAAGGCGAACTCATGTTTTCTCTTGTAGACTAAAAATTTCTTTGAATAATGCAGTTGTTTGTTGTTGTTGTTTGTTGTCCCAATAACAAACAACCGATAACTAACAACCATATTCAAAACTAATCCATTCCTATGGCAACACTGATTCATCCTACTGCTGTTATCCACCCTGGTGCTGAACTACATCCAACCGTTAAGATTGGAGCCTATGCAGTGATTGGGGCTAATGTGAAGGTTGGTCCAGAAACAATCATTGGCGCTCATGTGGTGCTGGAAGGGCTAACAGAGATTGGAGCAAGGAATCAAATTTTTACAGGGGCGGTAATTGGCTCAGAACCCCAAGATCTCAAATATGATGGTGCCCCAACCTGGGTAAGAATTGGCGACGACAACCGAATTCGCGAGTACGTCACAATTAATCGAGCAACAGGTGCTGGCGAGGCAACAGTGATTGGTAATGGCAATCTGCTAATGGCTTACGTCCACGTTGCCCACAATTGCGCGATCGCAGACTCGGTTGTGATTTCCAACAACTTAGCGATGGCAGGTCACGTTCATATAGAGTCGAAGGCAGTGATTGGTGGGGCTGTCGGCATCCATCAGTTTGTTCATATTGGGCGTCTAGCAATGGTGGGAGGGATGAGTCGTATTGATCGGGATGTCCCACCCTATATGTTGGTTGAGGGCAATCCATCACGAGTGCGATCGCTTAATTTAGTAGGTCTGAAGCGGGCTGGAATGACAGCAACTGAACTCGGAGTACTAAAAAAGGTATTCAAAACGCTTTACCGCTCTGGATCTACCCTCAATGAAGCCTTAGAACATCTAGAATTACTGCCAGATAACGAACACTTGCAGCACTTACGCCGATTTTTGCAACTTTCTCAAATGGAAAGCCGTCGGGGTTTGATTCCCGGTCGTCGTACTAAGCGTGAAGAGTAAGTCTTTTGTTGTTTGTTGTTAGTTGTTCGTTGGAGAGCCAATAACCAATAACCAACAACTATGGCAAAGTGCTGAGTGCTGAGTGCAGTTCGACAAGCTCACTGTGAACTGAGTGCTGAGTACTCGCCACAGTCTATAAAAGGGTTTTAGGCGCTCATCCCGTCCCAACCGCTCTTGGCGACTGCTATAACAACCAATAACCAATAACCAATGACCCATGACTGTCAAAACTATCTTTATCAGCACCGGGGAAGTCTCTGGAGATTTGCAAGGGGCACTGCTAATTGAGGGATTGAAACGTCAGGCACAAGCACAGGGATGGGAGTTAGAGATTATCGCCCTAGGTGGTGCCAAAATGGCGAAGGCAGGTGCCACGTTGTTAGGTGATACCGCTGCAATTGGTTCAATGGGGATTGTTGAATCTCTGCCCTTCGTTCTGCCTACCCTCCAAATTCAACGCCGCGC
>DATNQT010000088.1:0-15716 GCA_036703885.1 Candidatus Sericytochromatia bacterium | reverse complement strand
GCGATCGCTTGGGCATGGTCGCTACGGGGGATAGGAATACCACCCACCACCATATAGGCATCTCCAATCGTCTTAATCTTTTCCAAACCATATTCTTCTGTCAGGTGATCAAACCCTGTGAATATTTCGTTGAGGAACTTGAGCAGTTCTGTTGGTGAAACCTGTTCTGAGAGTTGGGTAAAGTTAACGATATCCGCAAAAAGAATTGTCACCTCAGCAAAGCCGTTGGCAATAGCGTTGTTTCCCTCTTTTAATTGCTGGGCGATTGCCTCAGGCAAAATATTAAGCAACAGACGCTCAGATTTTTCCTGTTCTTTTGAAAGTTGTACGTTGGTTTCCTGCAATTGGGCAGTACGTTCAATGACGCGCCGTTCTAACTCTTTTGATGTTTCACGCAGTCTCCCAATAATTAGAGCCAGCCCGAACACCCCAGCCACAGATAGGAGTCCTAACATGATGAAGGTGCTTCGTAGTCCCTGATGAGTCTGGGCAATTAAGCTATCTAGGGGGGTAGTGATTTCTAGAATCCCTCGTACATCCCCTTCTTTCCAATCAGTTTTAGGACTATTAGGGTGAGTGTTGTGACAAGCAACACAACTGGGTTTTAGGATGTCCGCCTGTGCATATCGCAATGAAGGACGACCTTGGAATTTCTCAAAGCGAAAAAATGGTTGCTGGGGATTTTGTCTCAAGTTACGGAGTGCTTCTCGCTCAAAATTGTCTCTAGGACTGCCTTCCTTGCGCCGCCAGGGAAACGGATAGTCACTATAGACTCGGATTGACATCCCAGGGTTTTTTTCACTGAGCGTCGCGCCTAGTTTAATTAAGTAGGTTACAGGTAGGGGAATTGCTCCTTCTTTGGTGGCATAGTCGTGGGTAATGCTGATGCCGTGATTGGCTTTTACGCGATCGACGGCATCGGAGCTGTAGAGGGTGCGAGCTTCCTTAATAGCTTGGGCGTACAGAGCCGCATTTTGCAGGGCTTGTGATTCAATCAGCTTTGATGAGAGACGGGACATATTCCACAGCGATGCCGTCAACCCAGCACAGAACAGGAGGGTCACAATTACAATAGTCCGCCTATAGAGTAGGCGGGTAAGTGCGGTTAAGGCTTGAGCAATTAACTGGCGCATGACATCCCTTAACTGAGAAAGCTTTCTCAGTTGATACTTCAATAGATCGAAAGCATCCCGCAGAAGCACCCATAGTTCTAGTGTGTTAGTAAGGCAACCTGTTGTGCAACTAACTGTACTACCGTTCAATTCCGATAGGGTATCAATCGTAGTCGTTATTCCAGGCGATCGCGAATTCTACACCACATTCCTACAGGTATAAAGGATAACTTTCGTAAGCATTAATCAATTTCAAAACTCTTCCAGCCAATACCTCTGTATCCAAAATCGAAAATATCCGAATGCAGAACCTCTGCTAAGATTTCCAACGAATCGACTAGCCGGGGTCCGGGTCTATTGAAATAAGAATTGCCATCGGTGATGAAAACCTTTCCCGTGCGGACAGCCTGCAAGCTAGACCACTCTGGACGTTGAGTGAGTGGCTGGGTTTCCTGACGAGTACGGTCTAAGCCGAAGCCGCAGGGCATGATAATAATTACTTCTGGGTCAGCTTTAACCAAGGTGTCCCACTTCAGGTAAGGGGAATGCTTACCCGCAATCCCAAAGACAGATTTACCACCTGCTAGTTCAACTAATTCGGGAATCCAGTTACCCGCCGCCATCAAGGGTTTCGTCCACTCAATAGCAGCAACCGTAGGACGTTCAGAAAGTCCTTGTGTCTTTTGCCTACAAGCTTCAATACGAGATTGTAAACCTATCAATAGCGATCGCGATTCCACTCCAAGGGTAGCAGCAACTCGTTCAATGTCTGCCCAAACATCACTCAATACGTTTGGTTGCAAGGAAATCACCTTGGGGGAACTATGAGTCAGTTCAGCAACCGCTTTCTCAACATCCGTGAAGTTGACAGCACAGACATCACACTGGTCTTGGGTGACAATGTGGGTCGGTTGTAGCTGTTCTAGGACATCCGTTTTAATTTTGTAAATGCTTAGAGCTTTTTGCGTCAAATCGAGAACGTCAGCGTCAATTTGGGCACTCGGTTGTTCTGAATTAAGTTGTGCCTCGGTGCAAATGGGTCTATCTTGGATTTCTGGAGGATAGTCACATTCATGCGATCGCCCCACAATCGCATCAGTTAAGCCCAATGCTGCCACAATTTCTGTAGCACTGGGGAGTAGAGAGACAATTCTAAGGTTTGAGTGGGTCATTATCAGCCATTTCTACGAAAGTTGAGGATAAACCTTTCTCAATTGTGCTGAATTCCTTATATAAAAGTCTAAACTCTACCCCTAGCTGAACTCCAGCGACTGCCTAAATGCTGTTGATACACTCTGCTGTATCATTACTTGCCTTGTTCACCGCCTTAGTAACCGGGAAAGCCGTCATCTCGTCGGTTGAGTAGGGACGTAACAAAGGCTGCAAAAACTCCGACTTTTTCAGGTCTAGGTCAAGCCATAAATCATAATCCTTCGGGTCAAGAATCACAGGCATCCGGTTGTGGATAGGCTTCATTAACTCATTTGGCTCCGTTGTCAGGAGAGTACAAGACTCAATTTCCTCGCCTGTCTCCTTATCTTGCCAATGTTCCCACAATCCCGCAAAAGCAAAGGGATGCTCATCACCCATCCGAAAATAAAAAGGCTGCTTTTGCTTTTTATCTTCCTGTTGCTGCCATTCATAAAAACCATCCGCTAACACCAGACAACGACGTTGCCGAAAAGCACTTCTGAAAGCTGGTTTCTCAGCCACCGTTTCTGCCCTAGCATTGATGAGCCTCGCTCCCATTTTCCGGTCTTTCGCCCAACTAGGAATCAGACCCCAATGCAACATTTTGAACTGCCGATTTGTCGATGTCGATGTTTGTAAAATCGTTGATACTGATTGAGTGGGCGCGATGTTATATCGAGGTTTTAAGGTAGGCACATTATCGACCTGAAACGCCTGAGCAATAATTTCTGCTGACTTGCTCTGACTATATCTTCCACACATATATTTACTCCAAGCCGTGAGTTACGAAGTGGCAAGTCTCTCTGAGTCAAGCTAAGACCACAATGCCATTAAAGCAGTACATAAGTACTATTTTAATCAAAAAAATATCAACTTTTTTGTTTTTTTTTCCAGCATCTTGTGGCTGAGTACAGAGAACTAGAAAAAAGAGTGCTAGTAGAGGTAATCTTTGTCTAGAAGATGATTCACCATCTCCGCTGGGGAAAAAAGCATGACTCAGGGCGGCAGAGCCGTTGTTTCTGGCAATGTGTTAGAAAGAACGGTTGAAACAATCTTACAGGTACACGGCTATATCGAAATCTGTCGCGATTTGCCAAAAAAACGGCGACGTGATTGGCTTGTCTATTCGAGCGAGCCATCGAAACGATACGCGAGGCAGGTTTACATCGGTTCGGGAATTTATGGTACAGATATTTATGTAGACTTTTATATTTATAATTCTGTTGCAATTCCTCAAGGTCTAATTATTGAGTGTAAGTGGCAGCAATCAGGAGGGTCGGTTGATGAAAAACTTCCTTACCTCAATTTGAATATACAAAATTGCTATCCTTCTCCTGCTGTTGTGTTGATTGATGGTGAAGGAATGAAGAAAGGAGCAATCAATTGGTTAACTCAACAAGTAGACTCAAATCCAAATTTGCTAGCCGTGCATAATTTAACCCATTTTATGATCTGGGGCAATAAATATCTTTAATAAGAAGTTATCAATACTTCAGATATTTTACCGCGCTTGGTAGCATTAGAGTTAATTAATCTAGAGGCTAAAATTGAATAAATGTTAAATCCACTGTAAAGTTCACGAATGAACTCACAATCAGAATTAGAAAGCATAACTTTAACACCACGTTTTGCTAGTTCTGCAAAGACTTCTTTAAGCCTTATCTGCTCGTTCTGACCAAAAAGATAGCGACTGTAAGCTGTAAAATTGCTAGTAGAGCTTAAAGGATGATAGGGCGGATCGAAGTAAACGAAGTCATTGCTGCTCCTGGCATAGTTGAGGATATCTTCAAAAGGTCTAACCTCAATTTGAGCATTCTCAAGAGTAACGGAAACCGCCCGTAGCAATACTGGATTACAGATTTTCGGATTTTTATATTTACCAATTGGAACGTTAAATTCTCCTTGGGAGTTTTCTCTATATAAACCGTTAAAGCAAGTTTTATTAAGATAAATAAGACGTGCGGCTTTTTCAATATCCGTGGCACAAGTGTATCGCCGCACATCATAGTAATAATCCCGGCAATGCTTCAGTTGATGAACATCTAAAAGTTTAATCAGCTCCTCGACATGATCTTTTACACAACGATAAGCATTAACCAGTTCAGCGTTAATGTCTGTTAAGGTGGCGTTGGTTGGATTTAGATAAAAAAATACAGCCCCTCCTCCTAGGAAAGGCTCGTAGTAAGTTTTATAGACTTTGGGAAAATAGAGATTATATTGCTGAATAAGTTTAGTTTTACCACCTGCCCACTTGAGGAATGGGCGAGCGTCAAGAGTATGCCGAACACCAATAGTCATTTATCTAAAACTAGCTGATTTATCGAATCTCTATTTTCTCTTTCTTTCCCTACAGTGTGGTAAATCATCGCCTCTTTTTTCAAGACGACAGGAACGATCGCACAATTAGTACGGATTCGACATAGAGTAACTGGAGGCACACTCTAGGTTGTCGATCGCTCCCACAAGTGCTACCAGTAAAGATGCGATACTAACACAGTAGAAAGGAAAATGCAGGAATTTTTGGAGAACGTTACTCGCTACCCCCGCTACTTTATCACCATCATCTTAGGCATCTTCTTTTCCCTATTCGAGCGCCTAAGACCTTTACTGAATCGCCCTATAACGGCGATCGCTTTAGTTGGCGTCCTGATTGGGTTCTTGGCTTTCATTAGTTTCACCCTCCGCGCCATGTTGGGGCTGAGTCCGCTCTAAACTAGAAGTTGGCTTGAGGAGAAAACCTGACAGGGTGGCAATTGCTGAATCTCCCCTTCGGTGGACGTTATAAAAATCTGTTACCTGTCAAAATTCCTTTAGGCAACTCAATAAGGCTGCTAAGTAAATACAGCCTGTACTGTAACCAAGGGGGCTTTATGGCTACAAATCGCCGCGTCTCTCGCGTTGCCGCGCTAATTCAACAGGAAGTCAGCCTGATGGTACTCCACGAGATCAAAGACGATCGCGTGGGGGCTGGAATGGTGAGTGTTACCGATGTGGACGTTTCGGGTGACCTCCAGCACGCCAAAATCTATGTGTCAATTTATGGCACCGATGAGGCAAGGACAGAAACGATGGCTGGGTTAAAGTCAGCTACGGGTTTTGTCCGCCACGAACTAGGAAAACGGGTTCGCCTGCGCCGAACGCCAGAGGTAGTCTTTATCGAAGACCGAGCTTTAGAACGAGGCGATCGCATATTGACACTTCTAAGTCAACTTTCCCAAGAGCGCGAGGGTAAAGAACTCGAAGACGACATTCCTGAGGCAGAAGATTGAAAAGTTTGTGGAAGCCATTACCTAATCTAAACGACCTGTCCCTAGAAGAACAGGTAGCCCAGATGGTTGTAATACGAGCATCTGGCTATCTGTTCGATCACCAAATTCAGTACCCCGCCTGGGAACCCTCAGCGCGGCAGTTGCAGTATTACTTGCAAGAGCTAAACGTCGGAGGAGTCATTTTGCTAGGAGGAAGTGCTGGTGAATTGGCACTTCGCTCCCAGCAACTACAAAACTGGGCAAACATCCCCTTGCTCATTGCCGCTGATATTGAAGAAGGTGTTGGGCAGCGTTTTGGTGGTGCTACTTGGTTTCCGCCGCCAATGGCAATTGGTGCAGTTTCCTTGAAGAACTTTGATAAAGCTCAGTTGTATGCCGAGCAAATGGGTGCAATTACCGCTCAAGAAGCTTTGGCTATTGGTATCAACTGGGTGCTTGCCCCAGTAGTTGATGTTAATAACAATCCTCTTAATCCAGTCATCAACGTCCGGGCATTTGGCGAGACACCAGAAACCGTAGGGAAACTGGCTTCTGCCTTCATTCGGGGGGCGCAACGCTATCCTGTATTAACAACGGCTAAACACTTTCCAGGTCACGGTGACACGGCTGTTGACTCCCACATGGAGCTTCCCGTGCTGCCCCATACCCCACCGCGACTCGCTCAGATTGAATTACCCCCTTTTATGGAAGCAATAGCGGCTGGGGTAGATGCGGTGATGAGCGCTCACCTGTTGATTCCCGCCTGGGACGAACATCGTCCTGCCACTTTGTCAGCGCGGGTTTTGACTGAGTTGTTGCGAGAGTGTTTAACCTTTGAGGGTTTGATCGTTACAGACGCCCTAATAATGGGTGCGATCACCAATCGCTACGGCTCCACTGAAGCTCCCGTCATGGCTGTAGAAGCGGGTGCAGATATATTGCTGATGCCCGTAAATCCAGAAACTGCAATCCAGGCCGTGTGCGACGCTGTAGAAGCGGGACGCATTTCACGAGAACGTATCCGAGCTTCCGTAGAGCGCATCTGGAAAGCGAAACAGAAGGTGAGTCAAACTCTACAAAGAAGCCATGAGTTGGTTAATCTAGAATCCCCTTCTCAATACTTAGAGGAGGTAGATGAACATAAGTCCTACACTCCTCAAAATATTTTCTACCAACTAGCACAACCTGCTACCCTCAATACCGTTACCAATATTCTCCAAGAGTCCCAACAAGTTGGCGGTTCCCTACCTCTGTCATTAGAACCCAACGAGAATATCCACAGACTACGCAACCTGATTGTAATAGATGACGCCTTAGCGTGTGATTCTCTAGGACGCAACACGCCCGCTGTGACTTTACCCAGACAAATGGGTTACGAACTTCAACTTGTTGACCGCTATACTCCGAAAGCGTGGGAGGATGTAAATCATGGCTTTGCCACCCAACCGACTCTCCTCCAGCTATTTATCCGGGGTAACCCATTTCGGGGTAGTGCTGGGTTAACACCTGTGGCAGAAGGATGGTTTAAGAGATTATTAAGAACTGGGGATTTGCAGGCTTTGGTAATTTATGGTAGCCCCTATGTACTACAGCAATTTCTCCCAGACCTACCGCGTAACACACCCTTTGTGTTTTCTTACGGACAAATGCCTCAGGCTCAGGCGATCGCCCTTGAAACATTGTTTTCCTCTAGCCTTCCTGTTAATACTTCTACACTATTTCTTTAAGTTTTGTTAATCTCCAAGTAATCCAACCTTTAAATATTTATCGGCTAGCAAGGCTAGACTAACAAGGTAGAAAGCCTAATAAATCAAGGCTTCATCCCTATTTGGCTAGATCTAGGTAACTTGTAATACATTTACCCTTTGCAATCTTTATTAGTAAAGAGGAATTCTTTGTAACTTTCTATACTGAACTAAATTTCTGTTCACGCTAGCAAATATTCGTTTATATTTAATCGTAGCGCCGTTATTTAGCAGGGTAATACCTATGAGTCTTGACTTAGTACAATCAATTCCCTCTATCCGCTACTCCATCGATGTAATCCAAGACGAAGCCCGCCAGTTGGTAGAAAGGGGTATCGTCAGTCGTCAACAGCCTATATATGTACTGTGCCAATATATCCCCGCTCGTGAATGGGTTTGCATTGAATGCGAACTAGAGCGCTGCAACTTCTTGCTCAGAGACCGGATTGCCGATCTCATGGGTTCTGAAGAATGGGACAACGACTAGAGACACGAGAGCGGTAAATACTGATAAAAACTTGGCCCTAGAAAATCAATGTAAGCTCTACTGAGCTGCTACACGCGCCTAAACCCTATTACAGAAGACTGTTATCTACTAATCTACGGACTTTTACTAGCAAAGCTTGAAACTCTATTTCTCACTTTGACCATTAAAAATAGCCGCGTCTATTCAGGCATTGTCTAGTGCTATTTCTTTTTTGAGGCGCTATAAATACAGCTCTCAGCTCCTTTTAATAGCTGGAATACTAGGAGGATGGTACCTCTGGGAGCATACACGTCGAAAAATGGTTATAACATATTGCCTCATGCCATTCTCTTTTGAGGTGGCAGTCTCTTGTTATTGGGAATGAGACAAGTATCTGTAGCGCCTCTTCCGAGAAATAGTATTAATACCATAGAGCATCAATGGGCACAAGGTTTGAGCTTAATGTCTCTAAACTAGTGCAGATGGGCAGAAATAAGTAACCAGCTAACAAGTGGTGGAATGTCTTACACTCGAAGGACTTTTCGCTTCCAAGAGAGCGGCACTAGCCACAATCGAGCATGAATTTCTAAATATTTGAACCTGGGTCACGCAGCTTTTCTAGTTCAGTGCGGATGGCAGCAATTTGGGCAGTTAGTTCCTCAATCTCCAACTGTACATTAGGTGGGGCAACGGTTGTTGAGGGTGTTGTAGTCGTGCCAGTCGGGGTTCCTGTTGTCGATGAATTTCTAGGATTGTTTTGTTGCCTGAATATCGCTTCAATAAAAGTTCGGGCTTCTTGCTCAGTTATTTCTCCTTTTGCCGCCCACTCAGTTACCCGTTGACTTAACTCTAATCTTAACTGAGCAAGGTTTTCTTCTCGTTTTTGAGGATCTTGTAAAGTTTCAACAAGGGAAGTTGTCGCTCCTAGTGAAACATGAAATCCTGCTTGCAGTAACTGTATAAGAGTGTTGGAGTTCATCTACGTAAATTATTTGCTGTTGGTTTTTTGTGGATCAGGAGAGCGTAAGGATTCAGGTAAGATGCTCTGGCTCAAGACAAAGAGGCAATCAATCTTAATAATGCTGCCTATTTTACAGCAGTTGCCCACAACTCACGAGCCAAATTATTAGCTGATTTGCTCTAGATACTGGCTGACATCCTCGATTACGCGAGTCAGTTCGGCTTCCGTAGTCAGGCGGATGCGGTCGTCTCGGAGCGTAATTAAGACTTTGGCAGCAAAGGGGCTGGGCCAGATATTGGGATTGCAGAAGATTTCGAGAAAGATATCCCCAGAAAATCGGTACTCCATTGGTTTTTGAGGACTGGGTTTGCCGCCACCACTGGTGGCTTGAGTTGCGACTTTGAGATTTTGCATCAATTGCGCGATCGCTTTTTGCAACTCTTTAGCCGCTTCAGCCGTAAACCTGAAAGAAACAGAACCTTCAACCAGGTTAAGTGTGAGTTGAGATGAACTCATAAGCCATGAATTTTACTTAAAATGTACCCACTGTAGGGGCGAGTCACTTTTTCAAGTCACCAGAGTAACCGATTCCTTGTATTAACTCGCCCTTATTTAAACCACACAGTAGTGGATGATTTGTTTTTTGGAAATCCCTAAGTGCCTCGTTGCGGGGTTGACTGCGCCAACTGCAAAGCTCTGATGAATTGCGCTAGAGAATACTGGAGATGAGCGCCAGAATCCACGGCTACCCAGCCTTCGGGAGTCAGATGCCGCCATTCAAAGTGCAGGTGAGGACCCGTGGAATTACCTGTGCTGCCGACACGTCCAATCACATTTCCCTGTTCCACCTTATCGCCTGGTTTGACAAAGATTTCTGAAAGGTGGGCGTAGAGGCTTTCTTGCGTGCCTTTCTCATGCTGCAAAATAACGGTTAGACCGTAGCCACCCAAAAAGTCGGCAGTTACCACTTGACCGGACACAGCTGCAAGTACAGGCGTTCCTTGCGGTGCGCCCAAATCTGTACCGGAGTGGAAGCGCTGATCGCCTGTAATTGGATGAATCCGCCAACCGAATACCGAGGTAATCTCTGACGGGATGGACAGAGGGAACATGAAGCTGGTTTTGCCCATCTTAAGACGCGCTTGGGGTCGCCTTGTCAGATTGTAGTAAGCCAGACTTGAAGGTAGTGGGGAACTGCTGCTCGAATAGGTGGAATACGAAGGAGATGAGGAATATGAAGGAGATGAGGAATAGGAGGGAGATGAGGAATAGGAGGGGTACGCCGACGGCTGATTCTCGCTAATGACATTGGGGCTTAATCTCAGTGGACCAATGTTAATGGGTTGATTCCTCGCGACAGGGGGGGGTGCTAGTCTCAGCACGCCGTTTAGCCGAGCTTCCTCAAGGGTACGTCCATTAGCGATAGTGGTTGGTTTACTTGCCGTTTGTTGCCTAGGAGCACTAACCCCACAAACTCCCGTTGAAAGTTGCCCGTTTTGGGACACTGCGCTACAGCCAGTTGACCGTTCAGTTAGCAGTACGCGATCGGGTCCCTCATTGCGGCGAGTCGCACCAACACTGTAATCAGTACGATCTATATAGCTATTACTAGGGGGAATTGGCATTTTCTCGCCTGCCTGAATTTGGGCAGGGTTGAGAAAGAGTTTAGGAGACTTTGCTACGGGCGGGCTATCCGGTACAGATAAGTTAGGAGCAGCCAGTGCTGGTTTTGTCTCAGCGATCGGTTCGGGTTCCGGTGCTGGGGCAGGTTTCGCTTCCCAGGAAGGCTCAGGAGCTGAGGCGGCTGGAGCTGGAGCGGGTTCCGCTTCCCAGGAAGGCTCAGGAGCTGAGGCGGCTGGAGATGGAGCAGGTTCACGTACTGGCGCAGCCTCTGGCACAGCAACGGATTCTGGAGCCGCTGGCTTGGGCATAGCAACGGGTTCTGGGGGCGGTGCTGGTGCGGCTTCAACAGCAGGTGCAGCAGCCGTGTTTGGCGGCGCAAATCCCGTGTCTATGGGTGAATTAGTTTGCGCCACAACGAAACCACTGCTGAGGACACCAAAACCACTAACTATACTCAGCCCCTGCATCAGCCGAGGATATCGGTAGAAGACGCTCAAAGGGGTGCAACCAGACGAGGTTTTTTTTGTCATTTCCGACTCACTACTCCTCACTTTAGAAATGCTTATGGACGGGCAGAGAAGATTGGTCAATTAACGGTCAGTCAATTCCATCTGCTTTAGGGATTACGCCTAAAGTATTAATAACGGTAGCCCAGACTGATTGTACCTGGCTTAAGACAAATTTCATTTGGCGTTAGGGAAGCGGCTACTGTTGGGTTTAAGCAGACTCGTAATTCACCCGTGGGGCTGATGCCCGCTATAACCCCTGGATTTCCCTCCACAACGACGTGACCTCCTTGGTTATCCAGTAGCTCCAGGTAAGACTTTAGCAAGATTTCTATTCCTTTTTCCGACCAGTATAGGTATCCCAAATGCAGCCCCTGTAAGACGATCGCTGCTAACATTTCCAAAGAAGCCACGGATGGGCTTAATTGTTCTTCACAAAAAGACTGCAAAGTTATGCCTAAATCTGGCACAGAATTACTCCAGTTAATGCCGACACCAACGACGGCTTTGCTAATCTGACCTTGCTGCACGCGGGTTTCAGTGAGAATGCCCCCTAGTTTACGCCCCTTCAGGAGCAAGTCATTCGGCCACTTGAGGAACACGGGAATACTATAAGCCCTTAAAGCTGTGGCAATTCCCCAAGCACTACAGAACGTTAGCTGGGCGCTGTTTGAGGCTTGGAGATTAGGAGCTAAAGCTAAAGATAGGTAAAGTCCACCCTTGCTAGATTGCCATTGCCGTCCCCACTGACCCCGCCCCGCCGTCTGTTGAGCAGCAATGACAACGGTTCCTGCTGATGCTCCCCGGTCGAGCAATTCCCAGAGGGTTTGGTTTGTGGAACGAAGCGTTTCAAATAGATGTATGGGTATTCCTTGGAGTTGTGCTAAGTTAATGGGTTCTCCATACAAAGATAGCTGTTCCCTGACTGCCTGGAGAGCCGTTTCAAATTTTTGCCGCTCAAAAACCATTACTACGGGCGCTAAGTAAAATTGTTGCCTAAGCTAGCATAGATCTACTTGGACTTCATAATAAACCCTGTATTTTAAGAGTGACTTTTCTGATAAGCATCCTGAACGCAAGTAGACGACGAACTAATGAAAGTCACTCCTTACTTCAGCATTCAGGACTCAGCACCCAGCTATTTTCAAGACAGCCACCCACACGCCCACTCCCTACTCCCTATTTTCAGATTAGAGACAGAGCATGGTTGCAAAAACAACTCCAGATACTTTAATGCACACTTGGCACTGGCATACCTGGGAAGGATTGCCCTATTTAACCTGCAGCCTTCTGGAGCCGTGGGCGCATGGCTTTTTCACATCAGCATTTTCACCCCGATCGCCTGTAGAAATTGTAAGAGCACTCCAGCCTGATGCTCAAGTGTACCGAGTCAGACAGGTACACGGCAATACTGTAATGACGCCTTCGGAGATTGACAGCGCTACCCGTGGAACAAAAGAAGAGCCAGAAAGACCCCCGGCTGATGGTATCCTGACCGAACAACCTCAGCAGGCAGTATGGGTTTGTAGTGCAGACTGTACGCCTGTGTTGATTGCGGACGCTCATACTGGACAAGTAGCGGCGGTTCATGCGGGATGGCGCGGGACGGCTAGTCGAATTGTGCCCAATGCGATCGCACGACTACTAAACTCAGGTAGTAGTCTTGAGAATTTGCGGATTGCAATGGGACCTGCTATTGCCGGAGAAGTTTATCAGGTATCAGAGACTGTAGCCGCTGAAGTTGGGGCGAGTATTGTCTCATTAGATAAAGCAGACACAACAGAAGCGATTCTTCATGCCTTGCAACAGTTATCCGATTCGCCTATAAGTGATGATCCGCAACCAGGACGAGTACGCTTAGATGTGCGACGGGTGAATGAACTACAGCTCGAACAACTGGGTATTCATTCTGAGCAAATTGCGATCGCATCTTACTGTACTTACCAACAGCCAGAGCATTTCTTCTCCTATCGTCGCGATAAGCTCAAGAAAGTTCAGTGGTCAGGTATTGTTAGCAAAACATCCTCCTAAGAAAATAGGGAGTTGGGAGCGAGAATTGGGGGAGAAAATTATTTCCATTTGTAATAACAACCAATGATCAATGACCAATGACCAATGACAAGCCTTACGAGTTAACTTTATTTATGCAGACCTACTTACTTCGGTTCTTTAATAGAACCCATGAATAGAATAGTTCCCGTTTGATTGTCTCGAATCGCACAGAAGAATGGACGGTCAACAACCATTTGGAATGGTTCATCTGGCATCCGAGCAGAGGTGAGAGCCATCCCTACAGAGGTTGATGCAGCGGCTTCAGTTCCTTGTTCGTTCACTTCTACAAAGGTTTTATGCTTGACTTCATTAATGACGAGAGAGGCAGAACTCATATTAGAAAAATCTGCCCTAGAACCGTCAAAAGCTGCATCCATACCGAGAGATTTTAAAGCATTATTAAGTTGAATATCGTAGTCAAACTTGAAGCGCGGTAGCTGAACTGAACCCTGCCGCATTTGGAACTGATTCATCCATTGTTGCCAATTTTCATTAGCTAGCTGCTGTTGGAATGTATCGATATTAATATCTTTACGCGGTAGGAAAACATACAAACTCATTCGCCCTTTTCCGTAAGGCAAACTAACGGCTTGAAAGGTTTCGTTGTCATAGTATCGATACCTACCCGACTGTGACATCATCGGGTGTTGTTTCTGGCTGCCATTCGATAGATAGAACGGACGTTCAACTGTTTTAGCTTTGTCGAATTTTTTTGTCCAATTGCCCTTGAAATAAATGGCATTGATTAAAAACATCACATCATTGGGTTTGAGTTCCCCAACAACTTGCTCAATTTTTCCGCGAGTATTTTCCTTAACCCAACTGTTGATAATATTTGAAGCGTCAGGTTTAGTGAAATCTAGTTCGGTTACCTTTGCTTTATAGAACTGCTGATTCCTTTGCACGAAGTCTGGCTTAAAAGTAACCCCTTGCTTTGCCCAAAGGGAATTAGCAATAGACATCTGGACATCAGGGTCAGCATTTTCTAAAGTGGTTTTTAAGATGTTATTCGCCTGGTTGATGTCTTGTAAGCTCATCCCTTGTAGTTCTAGAGCTTTTGCCATTGCCTGTTGTGTTTCGCCACTAGCGCCGTTATAGGTCATAGAAAGAGCGATCGCTACGCTACTAGGCGAGACAAAAACATTCTTGCTACTGTCCTGCTTGAGAACCTCCCTGAACAGGTTAAAACCAAATCTTGTATTAGCATCAACAAACTTTTCATCCACTGGGATGTTCGGTGGCTGTGTCGCTGAACGTGACTCTCCAGGTAGGGGGGAATCTGCATTTATTTTCTGAGCCATCAGCCCTCCCATAACACCTGTGAGAACAATCCCTGCTGCTACCATAGCACCCACTCGGCTGAGTATTTGCCGCTTCATTCTACTACCTCCCTCACCAGTGCGATTCCTTTTTTAGAATGACCCATTCCAGTTAGAGGGGTTCCGTAGTTACAGTTTTTGCAACCCCTGCAAGGGGAAGCGATTGCAAACAACGTTGAGGCTGTGGTTGGTTTAATCCGAAGATTGAGCAGACACCCGTTGTATTATCCACCAGGGATTCATAGATACTCTTGGTCAATTAGCAAAGACTGATTCTATTGCTATTGCTGTTCGCTTGCACACAAGTATAGCTCTAGAAGCATGGCGGCGTTTGAGTCAAAACCCGTATAGGCATCGGTGACCACAATGCAAACATCGGGTGGATAATGCTCGGCAATATCATCGATAGCAACCCAAGGTGTGTCTGAAGCATTATTTTGTCGAAGATACTCTAAAACTTCTTGATGACGAAGATACTCAAACTGATGAATCAGTTGACTATCCAGAAATGGTGTAAATCCAACAACTCGTGAAGCAATATCAGGTGAAAACAAAGGACGCACTACCTCAAATGGAAATACCTCTCGCCATGATGAGGAGATTACTACTGAAACTTCAGGGTATAGGCGTAAAACGTCTTCAAACTCTTTCTGACACACAGGGTCAAATTTAAAAAAGTCTTCCTTGATAGCAGAGCCATGAAACTTGTTTTTATCAGGAACCAGAACACCATCAATATCGAGAAATATCCACATCGCCTTTGAATCAGGAGAGTTATTTCAATATTTAGTTTCCATCTATCTACTGCTGTCTTTTCGTAGCGATGGCGCTTACGTCGAACTGACGTTCAGCTAGCGTGAGGTCTAATCAAAAAGTTCAAGCTGCTCTCTCCAAAAGTTTTCACACTGATTATCGGTATAACAGATAAATTGGGAGTTGCCATAACCCCCTTCTCACGGCTGATCGCTCAGTATTTATACTTAATTAATCGCTGGATTAGGTACGACAGCGATCGCTTTTAGCTCACTTCGAGAATAGGTATTCTTCTGGCGGCAAGTGAGTAGGTTGATACGATTTGTCACAAATTCAGGGCTGAAGCAATACACAGTACTTCCTAGATAGTCCTGTGACTCAGTGTTAGGATAGCCGAAGCCTGTTACATCTATAGCAGCAGGTCTGGAGCGTCTACCTCACGAAGCGCGATGTTAATCAGGGAAGTAGACAGTCATGAAATTATCTTTACCAAAGCTGAGTTGGTGGTTGAGCATTCTTCCTCTAACTGCTGTCATTGCCTGCATACCTGCACGGGCAGAATCCATTACGCCTGCCGCTGACGGTACTGGCACGGTTGTTACCAAAGACGGTAATCGTTTCAATATCTCCGGTAGCACCGTTTCTAAAGATGGGGCGAATCTCTTCCACACCTTTCAACAATTTGGACTAGAGTCCGGTCAAATTGCTAATTTTCTCGCCTTACCCAATATCCGCAACAT
>DATNQT010000087.1:0-2007 GCA_036703885.1 Candidatus Sericytochromatia bacterium | reverse complement strand
TTGCAAAGCCGTTGCCTGTCGATATCCTACAGTGAGACGCTTCTCCATCACTGTTGTTGTCGGTAATACTCCCACCATCGACCAAGACTGCCCTTTGAAATCAGTAATCTGCTCACCTAAATACATTAACCCCCCACATTCTGCATAAGTTGGCATTCCTGTCAAGATAGCCTTTCGCACTGACTCACGGGCACTAGTATTTTCCGCTAGTTGTTGAGCAAAAACTTCTGGAAAACCGCCACCAAAGTACAGTCCCTGAACAGCTGTAGGCAAAGCGGCATCTATGAGGGGACTCCAAACAACTAACTCCGCGCCCAGTTGTTGCAAGATATCCAGATTGTCTTGGTAGTAGAAACTAAAAGCGCGATCGCGTGCAATTGCTATTCGGATAGGGATATTGGTTTGTCGCTGCACCCTTAACACCCCCCCTAGCCCCTCCTCAATAAAGCTCCGGTTATCAAGGGGGGGATTTTTAAATTCCACTGCCTCTGCTCCCCCCCTTACCAAGGGGGGGTTGGGGGGGGTGAGCAACGGTAACAAGCGTTGCCAGTCAAAACAGCTATCTCCAAGTTGAGCAAGTCGGTCAATTAAGGCATCTAGCTGAGGCATTTCTGCTGTGGGAACTAAACCAAGATGGCGATCGGGAATCGTAATATTATCCTGACGCCGGAGTACTCCTAGTACGGGTAGTTGCAAAGGTTCCAGAGCGTCTTTGAGGAGTTCCAAATGGCGATCGCTTCCCACCCGATTCAACACCACACCTGCTATCTGAATCCTGGGATCAAAGGTTTTATAGCCATGAGCGATCGCAGCCACCGAACGAGATAACCGACTACAATCCAATACTAATAGGACTGGCAGTTGCAAAAGCCTTGCCACATGAGCCGTACTCGCCCAATCATCCCGTCCCGATGCTCCATCAAACAACCCCATTACCCCTTCAATAAGGGCGTAATCGACTTCCTGGACGTGATGGGCAAAACATTCCTGAACATAACTTTCAGAAGTCAGCACCGGGTCTAAATTCCGGCAAGGAAACCCCGTAACCCTTTGATGAAACATCGGGTCAATATAATCTGGACCGACTTTAAAAGATTGAATCCTTCGCTGCTGGCGGGACAAAGACGCGAGTAGGGCAAGCGTGACTGTCGTCTTACCCACCCCACTACGTTCACCAGCGATGACTAGAGCCATAGTGATTAGTTGTTGGTTATTAGTTATTTTTTATTAGCTTTCCAACGAACAACTAACAACGAACAACTAACAACTAATTCACTAATTTCAGAACTTCCGTCGTAACCGCCAAGCTTTCTTCAAAAAGCACTTCACGACCCCAGCCTTGCAATTGTTGACTTAGTAGCTGTTCGGTCTTTTGGTCAAATAGCGGTGTCACCTGCTGAATGCGGCAGGATTGGGCACCTCCACCCGCCTCCATCCGCATACAGCCCATCGTTTCCGAACACAACACCGTACAGCAATCTGCCTCGTCGTTGGTCGAACCCAAGCGCAGGCTGATCAAGTCGCCAGCTACCTCTCCCACGTCAGCCGTGGGAATTCCTGCTAACTCAGCTTCAACGGTACGCTGGTCTGAGGTTGTGAATTTAATCCGCCTCAGGTCGTAATCACCACCTTCTTTCTGATAGGAAACAGGACGCCACTGGAGGCGACTCGCCAACCAACCCAGGAACATTAGTGCCTGAGATTGATTCCCTTTCTCATAGTCGATGGTTACTCGGTCAACCTCTTTGATAGCCGCACGGCGTTCTGGTGGGTCAAAAGCCGCAGCTGTCAATTCTTGCCACGCTGCTAGACGCCGCCAGTTGAGGTCAGCAATAGGAGTTCCCTCTTCGATCAGGCTCTGTATCCGCAATAAATCTTTCTCTGAGTCGTTGAAGGCACTAGAGTCAATGATGACGTTATTGCTGAGTTCTGCCAGTCGCTTGAACAGACCATACTCACAGTCGGGCGTTGCTTTCCACCAAATAAACTTGGGAAGCTCCCCAATCA
>DATNQT010000086.1:0-6821 GCA_036703885.1 Candidatus Sericytochromatia bacterium | reverse complement strand
AACTGCGCCCAGGCTTCCTCTTTCACGGACGCCGGAATTTCTGTGGCGGACTGAGGGAGATCTCGAACGTGTCCCATCGACGCCTCAACGCGATAGCCAGAGGGCAAGTAGTTACGGATGGTACGCGCTTTTGTGGGAGATTCAACAATAACGAGGGTTGACATAGGAACGTTAACTTCCTTCCGGAATATGGCAGCTGGCTAGACAGTCAATGTGATGAAGAGTGGGCGAAATGTCAAGAGGGATGGTTCAAGCAACAGGCTAGAAGAATGCTCTCAAGGGGGCACTCCTTAATAAATAACGATTCCAGTGGAGAATCGCTAGCCTTATTGCTAAATGTAGCTTGATCTCTACTTATAGCTGATCTCAATTGCGACCCATACTATTGCGGATTGTGCCAGAATGGTTGCCAACGTTCGAGCGGTTATGGATTATAGCTTAAGGCAGTCGTGTAAAAAAAATCTTAGTTAGACGATGCCACGAAGTTTCAACCACCACTCCTTGACCGATGGAATTCAACTATGCTTGATGGTTTCGCAACACTACAATATACTACATTGTCTTGAGGAATAAATTGATGCAACCGATTCGGCAAGGTGACGTGATTTTAGTGCCCGTACCGGAGATAGAGGGACAAAAGCTGTCTCACTTAACCTTGGCAGAAGGCGAGGTGACTGGACACAAGCACCGTATTAGTGACGGGCAGGCAGAGTTATCTGAAAAAGATGGTACGCTTTATCTGCGGGTGTTTTCAGATGTAGCGACTTTAACCCACGAAGAACATCACGCCCTTCAAATTCCCCAAGGTAGTTGGCTAGTAAGAATTCAGCGAGAATACGAGCCTCAAGGATGGCGATATGTCGCTGATTGAAACGCTGAACTAATTGGGAAAGCAAGTAAAGAAGTACCTGCAAATTCATCTGCACCACCAACTGCATAGCCTGTACTCCTATTAGGCTGTAACCTTTAAGCTGTGAGAAGTGGAGAAGGCTCGGCTTAACGCTGTTATACTCTGGCAGCTTCCTCTGGATGGATGCATACATCGATTGGCGATAGTCAATTTAGCGTAAAAATATCTTATAAAATGACTTTAATTCATGGCTTCCGCTTATGGCATACAGCGACTTTACTCTCAGCGAATTGAAAAAAAAATTTCAACTAGTACTGATGGAAGTGTCAGGCGTATTTAACACTTATCCAGTTTGTCAGCCTGCTCCTTGGTTAATATCTTTCCTTGCTCAAAATGTTCCCTTGGCACTGGCAATCAATACAGAAAAAGCACGTTCTGAATTAATAATTGCGCCAGTACTAGTAGAATTAAGGAATCAGCTAAAAGGGCAAATTAGTCTCTTTTCAGGAACGGAGTTTAATGTAGACTCTAGTATGGGACTCAATGGGAGAGTAGACTTTTTACTCAGTCGCTCTTCAGAGCAACTTGTTATAGAAGCTCCCGTTGCAGCGATTGTAGAAGCTAAAAATGAAAACTTAAACTTAGGAATTCCTCAATGTATCGCTGAACTAATTGCTGCCTCACGGTTCAACGAGCAGCAAGGAAACCAAATTTCTCCTCTCTACGGAGTTGTTACAACTGGGAATTTATGGAAGTTTATGCAGTTGAAGGAAACCACTGTCACACTTGATTTGAACGAATATCCTCTTGAACCTGTAGAAGGAATTTTAGGTATCCTCGCTCATCTAGTCAGAGAGCGGGAGTAGGAGCTTTTATAATTCGCTAAACGAATTAGAGAATTGATTAAGAAGAATTTCTATATCAAACCGGAGAGTTTTCCTGAACGTCCAACACTAACTTTGCTGCCTAACTGGTTGCGATCGCCGATAAGATAAGAAAGTTAATGTTGATACTGAAATAACCATAGACCATACCAATAGAACCTATGGATTTTGCCAATCTTGCTGCCCAGCTCAATGCCGGGATAATTTTGCCAGAGGGAATTATCATTATTACCCTCTTGCTGGTTTTATTGATTGACCTAATTGCTGGTAGGAGTTCCGCTGCTGGAATTCCCTATGTAGCCATTGGAGGTTTGCTGACGGCTGTAGTCGTTCTGTACTACGAATGGGATGTTTCCGATCCGGTAGCCTTTTTAGGGGCATTTCATGGTGACGCCCTGAGTGTAGCGTTTCGCGGCATCATTGCCTTGTCTACTACAGTGACAATCTTGATGTCAATTCGCTACGTGCAGCAGGCTGGGACATCTCTAGCGGAATTTATCGCGATTTTGCTCAGTGCAACATTGGGAGGGATGTTTCTCTCTGGTGCGAATGAACTGGTGATGATTTTTATCTCGCTAGAAACGCTGAGTATTTCTTCTTATTTGCTCACGGGTTACATGAAGCGTGATCCCCGTTCCAACGAAGCGGCGTTGAAGTACTTGCTGATTGGGGCATCCAGTTCGGCAGTCTTTTTGTATGGCGTTTCTTTGTTGTACGGTTTATCTGGAGGAGAGACAAACTTAAATGCGATCGCACAAGGTGCTGCGGCTTTAGAGGCGGGTCAATCTCTAGGGATTTTGATTTCTTTAGTATTTGCGATCGCGGGTATTGCCTTTAAAATCTCAGCGGTTCCCTTCCACCAATGGACGCCTGACGTTTATGAAGGTTCACCTACGCCAGTCGTCGCCTTCCTCTCCGTTGGTTCCAAAGCCGCTGGTTTTGCCATGGCGATTCGTCTGTTGACGACTGCCTTCCCCTTAGTTATCGAACAGTGGCATTTCGTCTTCACTGCTCTTGCCGTCTTGAGTCTAGTTTTGGGGAACGTTGTCGCCCTAACCCAAACCAGCATGAAACGGCTCTTAGCGTATTCTTCCATCGCTCAGGCTGGGTTCGTCATGATTGGTTTAATTGCCGGGACGGATGCCGGATACGCCAGCATGATATTTTATCTGCTGATTTATTTGTTCATGAACCTGGGCGGCTTTATCGGCGTAATTCTCTTTACCTTACGCACGGGGACTGATCAGATTAGCGAATATGCTGGACTTTATCAAAAAGACCCACTCCTGACTCTGACTTTGAGCATTTGTTTACTGTCCTTGGGTGGGATTCCACCTTTGGCAGGATTCTTCGGTAAGATCTACCTATTTTGGGCAGGTTGGCAGGCAGGATTGTATGGGTTAGTCTTGCTGGGTCTGGTTGCCACGGTGGTATCGATTTACTACTACATCCGCGTCGTCAAGATGATGGTGGTTAAAGAACCGCAAGAAATGTCCGACGCCGTGAAGAATTACCCCGAAGTCCGTTGGAACCTGCCTGGTATGCGTCCCTTGCAAGTAGGTTTAGTTCTGGCGCTGGTGGCAACTTCTTTAGCAGGGATTCTGTCGAATCCTCTGTTTACGCTGGCTAACACTTCTGTCAGCCGCACCCCAATGCTGCAACAGGCTGCAATTAGAACTTCAACACCTGCTGTTAGCGTTCAGCCAATTCAGGATGTAGAAGCCCACATCTAAGACTCTCGCGATTGTTGCAAGACGCCTGACACTAAAAAGTTAGGCGTCTTTTGTTAAATTAGACGCTCACTGTGCGATCGCCCACAATAATATTGAGATTAGAAACTCCAACAAGAACGCTAGCAGGTTGGAGTAGTTATAGTAAGGTAACTACTAACAGCAGTTTTGGAAGGGCGGTATTCGCCGCATGGTGTCAAGGACTTGCCAGTGTCTGTTATCTGAGCGCTGCTGAATCCGTGTCTTTCACGAATGATTTGGATCGGGGAATAGGGTGGTACTAATGGATCTAGAAGTTGCTCACACTCGTTGCAAACAGCGTTTGGCTCAAGCCATCGAACAGCTAGAGGGCAAAGTCGAGCCGACTCAACTTGAGACTATCACTGAGTTGATCGTCCAAACCATGATGGGTCCTTGGCGATTTTTTCATACACCCGATCACATCTTTGAGGTGGGTGGCTCAGTCAATGCTATTGAGGTCTTAGCAGCTTTATTTCATGACTTAGTGTATGTGCAAGTCGATCAGGGGGTGAGTCTCAACATCGGCGGCTACATTGCTCCTTTTGTTAAGGAAGTCAAAGGCAAGCTGGTGATTCGAGAAGCAACTGAACTGCCTACGTCATTAATGTTTGACATTGTCGTAAGGATATTTGGGTTTGCTCCCGATCAAGTACTCTCTCCGATGGCGGGACAAAACGAATTCTTGAGTGCAGTGATTGCAGCACGGTCTTTGGAGCCTTGTTTGAGTTCTAGTACTATTGCTCAAGTCGTCGCTTGTATCGAAGCTACAGTTCCTTTTCGTCCTGCATCTCCATCTGGTTTAAGTCCTAGTGAGATGTTGTACCAGCGATTGGTCAGCGCTAACGAGAAGTTTAACTTTGAGTGGAGTGAGAGCCAAACCATTGAAATAGTCAAACGCTGCGTGCGACTAGCGAACCGGGATGTAGAGAATTTTGCTTATTCTAATTCGGCTGATTTTTTAGACAATACCTGGAATTTGTTACCAGAAACTAATCACGAACTGATTAAAGCCAACTCTTATAAGGTTGCCGAGTATCGAAGATCGCTGCAAAATATGGAAAAATTTATGAGTTTCCTCTCTCCAGAACGAGTTTTCCACCAGTTCAGGGGAGAGCCAGATCAGGGAACGTACCAAGATCTGGTATCGAGAACTAGAAAAAACCTAGAAGTGGCGAAGCTTTATCTAGGTTGCAAGCTTGTCTCGATCGCTATTATTGAAGCGCTTTCAATGCGATTGGCAAATGACATACCCTTATCAACCCTAATGGGAGAATTACCAACACAAGGCAGCAAGACTCCCTCCTTGGAAGATTTTATACCCGATATTCATAGCGATCAAAAACCCGATACAGTTTTAGAAACCGAGGTGCTAGAACTTCTAACAAAGGGACGAAATCAGGAATCCACTTACGATCTAAAAAATTCACCAATCGCGACATTTATCCTCAACTCGATGGGGTTGCCGTCGGTACGATATTTAATAGAGCGAGCCAAGGAGTTTTTTGCAGAAAGGATTTCGCCTGACGAGTTTCTGAATGAATGCGACCCTAAGGCGATCGCAACGATAATAGACGGAATGGAGAAACTTTTTGAAAGTCGTGTGCGTGCCTTGCGTGGATGGAGTGGAGATACAACGTTGACGTTTGAGCCATTCCACGGCACAGTAAAAACATTTGGGCAAGAATTGGTTTCAGAAGTGTGAACTCAACTGTACTAAACAAATAGCGAACTCCTATCTAAAAGTGGAATTTGAGCCAGTTACTTTTTGAAGATTTTCAACCAATAGCCGCGATCGCAACTACCCCCACTGCTGCCCAAAAATTGCAGCCATTATGTCAATCCATTGGGGCAACGCTTTGGATACCAGAGTCTCTAAATATCTCCGAACAGACTCAATGCTATACGGGTTCTCTCAAAACCCACATTGCATCCTTATGGCACAACCACCGAGCCTTTGTGTTCTGCCTAGCAGCAGGAGCAGTTGTGCGGCTAATTGCCCCTCTACTAAAGGATAAATCCATTGACCCAGCCGTTGTCGTGGTTGATGAAAAGGGTCACTTTGTCATCAGTTTATGTAGTGGACACCAAGGCAAGGCTGACCAATTGGCAAGGCTTGTTGCTCATCAACTGGGGGCAACACCAGTTTTAACGGGCGCTGCTGCTGGGTTAGGTTTACCTGGTGTGGATATGTTAGGCGTTCCTTTCGGTTGGCAACGAGGAGAGGGAGATTGGACTGGTGTTAGTGCAGCTGTGGCGCGAGGTGAACCCGTTCAGGTAATTCAAGAAGCAGGCTCGACTTTATGGCAAAATCATCTTCCCAAGGAACATCGATTTGAATTTTACTTTCCTGAATCTACCGCTACTCCCCCCTTAATAAATAAGCAGGGAAGCCAAAATCCCAATTTGATGCCTAAAGCCAGGATTTGGATTAGCGCGACACAGCGGCAATTCTCTCCCGAATCCGTGCCCAAAGTTCAGTGGTATCCACGAGTGTTATGGGTAGGAATTGGTTGTGAACGGGGGACATCTAGAGAATTGATTTGTACGGCAATTGTGCAGGTTTGTCAAGCTAATAACTTAGCTGAAAAAGCGATCGCAGGAATTGCCACAATTGACCTCAAAGCAGATGAAGTCGGGTTAGTAGAATTGTGCCGTCTATACAATTTTCCCTTACGAACCTTCCCGGCTGATATCCTGTGCGCCGTTCAAGTCCCCAATCCTTCAGCCGTTGTAGACAAAGAAGTAGGAACCCCCAGCGTTGCAGAAGCAGCAGCAATTGTGGCGGCAAATGGCGATGTAGGGGCGACGCAGCCGTCGTCCCTAAAGGTTTCTAAACAAATTTTCAAATCTGAAGAACAACCAGGAGCGGTGACAATTGCGATCGCTCAATCTGAACTAGAATACACAGGGCGCACTGGGCGGCTATTGCTGATTGGTACAGGACCCGGACAATTAGACCAGATAACACCTGCTGCTCAAACCGCTGTATCCTCTGCTGATGCTGTAATTGGCTACTCTCTCTATATCGACTTAATTACTCCTCTGCTACGTCCGGGACAGATTGTAGAAGCACTACCCATTACTCAGGAACGCCAACGGGCAGAACGGGCAATTGAGCTGGCACAGTGGGGTTTAAGTGTAGCTGTTGTCTCATCTGGGGATTGCGGTATTTACGGGATGGCAGGGTTAGTCCTGGAGGAACTTCGCGCCCAAGGATGGGATGGTAAAACTCCAGGCATACAGGTGTTTCCGGGGATTACTGCCCTACAAGCAGCAGCTTCCCGTGTGGGTGCGCCGTTGATGCATGACTTCTGCGCGATTAGTTTAAGTGATTTG
>DATNQT010000085.1:0-15502 GCA_036703885.1 Candidatus Sericytochromatia bacterium | reverse complement strand
TCCTAGCTTGCTAACGTCTTGATTTAAAACTAATTGTACGCGCTTCGCCATTGTCTTTAGTTTGGGTACGGACTGCTTGAAAAAGTGATATTTTCCAGAACACTTCATAGTACGAAAATTTGGTGCGCGATCGCAACTAGGTATTTCCCTAATCCCAATCTGCGCTTAAGTCACTGACATCTAACCTAAAACCGATCTTTCATGCCCCGCAGTCGCGAAAATGTCTGTACGGGTTCTTGGGACTTAACAGCAGACTGGAGTGCTGGTTCCTCCCAGCGCAAAAATGGATTTGTGCGCTTTTCAACGCCCAAATGGGATGGCACTGTTGCTTCCCTTCGATGGCGGGCATCCTGAACTTCAACATATCGAGTTTTTAACTCTGGGTTATTGCCATCTACAGTCAGGGCAAATTGCAAATTTTTCTGCGTGTATTCATGGGCGCACCATACCCGCGTATTATCCGGTAATGACCGCAGCTTACTCAAAGAACTCACCATCTGCGTTGGCGTCCCCTCAAAAAGTCTGCCGCACCCCCCTGCAAATAAGGTGTCACCGCAGAATAATTCGCCTGTTTCACCCTCCACTTCCGGGGGAAAGTAGTAGGCGATATGTCCCTTAGTGTGTCCCGGAACGAACAAGACTTCACCAATTTGACCCGCAAATGCTACCTTGTCGCCTTCCTGTAAAAATACCTGCTGTCCGGGAATTCTTCCTCGATCTTCAGCACCTCCATAGACGCGGACATTGGGGAAATGTTGGATTAATTGCTGATTTCCTCCTACATGATCCATATGATGGTGAGTATTGAAAATCGCCACCAATTGCGCCTGAAGTTCTTCTAGAAGGCGCAGCACTGGTTGAGCCTCTGCTGGGTCAACAACAGCAGCAATATGCTCATTGGAGTCGTGCAGCAAAAAAATGTAGTTGTCAGAAAGCGCTGGAAGCCGACTTACCTGCATGAGTGTATTCCCTTCTTTAAATAATTTTCACCAGCAACGGGTGAACCCACTAAAAACTGAATACTATGGATACACATATAGATTCGTTCAGCGACACCTTACTTTTAATCCATAACTGTACTCACCGCTCTTGCGGGAGATTTTCACCCGTGCTAAATATCCTATCTTAGTCAAAAATTGCCTAAACTCGCTCATTAGATAAAACCTTATTGCACGACCAACAGCCAATGGCAGGAAATAGTCAGGGTCAATCTAGTCAATCAATCGGGCTAATTGTAGAGCGAATTCTTAATACCGCTCAATTAAGCCGTCAGGAGTATCTACACTTAGTTACTACTTTCCTTTCTGACTATAAAGTCACCGATGAAGAGCGCAGGCAAATCAATCGTATCTTTGACGACCTCCAAATCGGTCGCATGAAGCTCGTTGATTAAGTAATACCTTGAAATATCACTAATCTTCATTGTTTTCGCTCAGAGCAGCACCTACCCTATGTCTCCTAATCAATTAGTTTTTAGCTACGCGCTCCGCTATCCGCGTTGGCTTGTTTTGAATTTTATTCTTGGCTGTTCCAGTGCCTTGTTTAATGGTGTAAGTACAACTCTTATTGTGCCGTTAATTCTAGGGCTGTTGGGTAAAGGAAACATAATTTTGAAATCAGGACCCCCACTTCTTCAAAAAATATTATCTCTTTTTGATAGGGGCGATGGAGCAAATAACATTACAGCTATGGTTGCCGTAGTTGTCCTGATGATTGTTTTAAAAAATGTAGCAACTTATCTTAATTCCATAGTCTCAGTGCGTTTATCAAGAAAGCTAATAAAAGATATTAGAAAAGAAGCAATTAAGTTACTCTTAGAAGTTGATATAGACTTTTTCGCAAAATCAAAAATTGGAGAGATAGTTAACAAAATTAGTGATGAAGTTAGTCGAGCTACTACTGCTATTCGGGTAGCTATTAACATATTTACCACTTCTGCTACAATTCTAATTTTTGTTTTTATCTTGATATCAATATCTGTAAAACTTACTATAGCAACGACAGCCTTGTTAGTAGTAGTAGTAGGAATTAATCAATTTTTAATCAAGCGTGCTAAGGAATTTGGGAAAAATTTATCAGAAAAATCAAGGATTTATTCTAGTGCTTTATGGGAAGTTTTTAGAGGCATACGAGTAATCAAAGCGGTTAGTAATGAAGAAAGTGAGTATCAGCGGCTAGCGCAATTTATTGACGAACGGGAACAAGCTGACGAGCAATCACAAGCCAACTATGACGCTGTAGGACCGATTAATGAAGTTATGGGAACCTTAGCGATTTTAACAATTGTGATTTTGGGAAAAGCTTTTTTCTGGCAGCAGATTGAGGAATTTTCAACAGTCTTACTGATTTATTTATATGTGCTTTTCCGGTTACTTCCATTTGTTAGCCTACTAAATACCCAAAGAAGTGGGTTTGCCAATGTAGTTCCTAGTACTGAAATCGTCGCAGATTTTTTGCGACGGGACAACAAACCTTTCATGACTAATGGTCGAAGTCTTTACAGGAAAATTGAACGAGGAATTCGTTTAGAAGGGGTATCTTTTACCTATCCAGGTCATGATGATTTAGTACTCAACGGGGTTGATTTATGGGTTGAGAAAGGAACAACTCTGGCTTTAGTTGGGGCATCCGGTGCGGGTAAGTCAACATTAGCGGATTTGCTGCCGAGATTTTATGACCCAATTGAGGGTTGTATCACGATAGATGGCAAAGATTTGAGGGAGTATGATATTCACTCCCTTAGACAAGCAATGGGAATTGTGAGTCAGGATACATTCTTATTTAATACTTCGGTGTGGAACAATATCGCCTACGGGTTAGAGGATGTTAGTGAAGAGAAAGTAATTGAAGCGGCAAAACGCGCTAATGCCTATGAATTTATTGTTCAGTTACCCCAAGAGTTTGATACGGAAATCGGCGATCGCGGCATACTGCTATCTGGAGGACAACGACAACGCCTCGCGATCGCACGAGCAATATTGCGTAACCCAGATATTTTAATTTTAGATGAGGCAACGAGTGCCCTGGATAACGTTTCCGAGCGATTAGTACAACAGGCAATTGATGAACTTTGCCGCGATCGCACAACTGTTGTGATCGCTCATCGACTTTCTACAATCCAAAAAGCCAATCAAATCGCGGTACTCGATAAAGGACGAGTTGTGGAAATTGGCACTCATGAGGAACTGATTAAAAAAGGCGGTCATTACACTCGTCTTTATGCAATGCAATTTGATCGAGAACCCAAAAATATTATTGACAAAGCGGCTAATGATGCTTTAGTCCAAACTTCGTATGAATTTCGCAATCATCTCACCCCACTGATGGGTGTCCTACAGTTAATAGTTGATGACTTAATAGAAAATAGCGGAGAACGACAAGAATTGACCGAAGAAGCCTATCGTTCAGCTATGCATCTGCTAAGGAACTTAGAGGTTTTGGAAGAACACTCGAAGCCTGCATAAGGAGTAGGGAGTGGAGGAACAGCCATGCTTATGCATTGTTAAGGCTCAAGCAATTGAATTTCATCTAGTTGTGCGATCGCTACATCTGCTGTTTCTAGATGCGCGGCAGCTGGATTTCCCCAACAGATACCAATACACCCCGCAGCACCCGCGCGTCGTGCCATCTCAATATCACCCACAGAATCTCCTACCATCAGGGTTGAGGCAGGTTCAACGCCGAGAGTATGGCAAGCTTGGAGAAATAGAGCAGGGTCGGGTTTACTTGGTCCTTCATCAACACCCTGTTGTAACTGGATGTAAGGCTCAAGCTGATGGAACTTGACAAAGGCTTGCACTCGTGAAGTTCGTGCGGCTGAAAGGATACCGAGTTTCAAACCCACATCTGAAAGATATTTCAGGACTTCCAGGCTACCTGCAAATAGGGGTGAAGTAGTGGCGTCTTTGAAATAGCGATCAGCTTCTTCAAAGGCATTACGGGCGATTTTGAGTGCCTCTAACCAACCCCGACCTGTTTCAGCAATATAGGCAGCAGCAGCAATTTCACTCTCGCGCCGACTGCCAACTGCCATTAAACCCGTAGGGTCAAGGGTGTCACCATTGATGCCAAATGCCATAAGTAGCGGCTCTCCGATACCGGGAATTTGGGCATCGATGATGCGCGATCGCTTTTGCCCCAATTCTCTTAAAAAGACCTGCGAATCCTCTAACGTCCCATCTTTATCAAAAATGACCGCCTGGATATTAGAAAACGTGACATCCCGACAACGAATTGTTACCAAGAACGATTACCCAACTCAATAAATTTAGCAATAAAAAAGAGGGATACTCCCTCTTTTACAATATTTTGATGATTCAATCCACGAAGAATTAACCGAGTAATTATTCTTCGACAGCCGCGACAATCTCTTCTTCCAACAGTTCCGGGTCGAGTTCCGGTTCGGGTTCGGGTTCGAGTTCAAGTTCGAGAGTTGCTGGTTGCTGCTGTTGACCGCGCATTTTTTCCCGATACTTCTCTGCCATTTCTTCCGCCTTGTCATACACCAAATCGCGGTTGTTGATCATATCTCCCGGTTCTGGTTCTAACTGCTTGGTCGAAAGTGAAATTCGACCTCTTTCAGCATCCAAGTCAATGATCATCACTTTCACTTCATCATTGACATTAAAGACACTATGAGGGGTGTCGATATGATCGTGGGAAATCTCCGAAATGTGCAGCAAGCCACTGACACCACCAATGTCAATGAAAGCACCGTAAGGCTTGATACCGCGTACCGATCCAATGACCACTTCACCCACTTCTAGGCGGTTCATCTTACGCTCAACCAGAGCACGACGATGCGAGAGAACCAGACGGTTGCGGTCTTCGTCTACCTCCAGGAATTTTAACTGGAGTTCTTCTCCCACCAAATCTTCCTTAGGTTTACGAGTGCTGATGTGAGAACCGGGAATAAAGCCACGTAACCCCTCAATCCGTACCAGTGCCCCACCACGATTTGTAGCAAAGACGAGAGAGCGAACGGTTGCATCTTCCTGTTGCAGTTGCCGTACTCGCTCCCAAGCTCGCATATACTCAATGCGACGGATTGAAAGGGTAAGTTGTCCATCTTCATTCTCGTCAGTCAGAATGAAAAATTCCCGCGTCTCGTTTGACTGTAATACTTCCTCAGGATTGTCAACGCGATTGATTGACATCTCCTGAATTGGAATATAAGCAGCAGTTTTAGCACCAATGTCAATCAGAGCGCCCCTCGGCTCCAGACTGAATACGGTACCAGCGACGATATCACCGGGACTGAAGTGATAATCATATTTATCGAGAAGGGCAGCAAAATCGTCGTGAGTAAAGCCAATATCTGTAGCGGTTGTTTTCTGACTGAGCATCTGTATTGTGTTTCCTAGTTTTATCTCCGTAATGACTATGCCTCCTGTCGATGTAACACGCACGTCGGCATTGTGCTGCCTACACCTACAATTAGTTTGTCTCAACCCTATTTTATAAGATTTGATAAAGTCCAGACAGGTAATTATAACCCAAAATGGGTTCCTTCGTTGTTAGCTCTACCACGTTAAACTCTATGACGGGTTGATTGCTGTAGAACTTCAACTAAACTCCTTAGCCTCTTGAGTTCCCAGCGAACACTCTAATATTGCATCTTTCCCGAATCGGAATGTAGCAGCTACCTTAGCGCCAATGTCAATCAAAGGACTCGCTGGCTCCAGAAGTAAAACAGTCCCAGGAACAGTTTCACCGGGACTCAAGGGAGAATTATATTCGACTAGTCGAGCCGTAAAATCTTGCTGGGTAAAGCCAATACCTATGGCTATTGAATCTTGATTTAGCATGAATAAATTTCCTCACTAACTATTATAAGCCAGTGAGAAACGGGTTAGTCAAGCCGAGTTGATGCTAAGAATGCGTCATCAAAGATGCTGATGTTTCCCGTTCGTCTGTCTCACAGGGAGCAGTTGGTGCAATTGGAGTCTCGATTAATTCGGTGTGGCTTTTAAGATGATCTAAAGTTTCAACAAAATCTCGGATGCCTTGAAACTTTCGATAAACAGAGGCAAAACGCACATAAGCGACTTCACTCTCGCTTCGCAGATACCCCAGGACTAACTCGCCAATTTCATTGCTAGAAACTTCCCGCCCAAATCGCTGCTGTACTTCTGCCTCAATTTCATCAACCAATGCGTCTAAACGTCTTTGAGGGATGCCAGTTTTTTCGCAGGCACGTACAATTCCCCGTAATAACTTGGAGGAGTCAAAGGATTCTCGCTTCCCATCGCGCTTGATGACGGTTACAGGCACAAATTCAATACGTTCGTAAGTCGTAAAGCGATGTTTGCACTGTAAACACTCGCGACGCCTCCGAACACTCTGTCCTGCTTCTGTCGAACGCGACTCAAGGACGCGGCTATCGGTGTGCTGACAATAGGGGCATTGCATAAGGTAATATCCTTTCTTTCTGGATAGACTTAAAGACGGCAAATCTCCAGAACGCTCTAACCAGGCTGCTATCAACAAACATGAAAACTGAGCCGTTGTTAGTCTATCTAATTTCCAACCATACAGGAGTAGAAAGACTTTTGCGGCTCAGGGCATCCTCCAGAGCTATGAACTGATAAGAATCAGGGAATTGCACTCCACAACAGCGACGTTAATAAAGTAGCTCTGTTAGGGTTCGCCGGAGGCATTCCCATTCGGCGTTAGCTTAGGCAAGATAACCTTCCCAAAAGATAGGAGCGAGAACTAAGCCGACTCACCGTAAACTATTTCTCAATCCGAGGCGGTTCGCGGAAGGCGATCGCAAAAAACAATGTGCCGATCGCACAAGCCAGGATAAAGATATAAGCAATACTTTCCATGTCAATAATTCCTGATTATCTGCTTAATTAACAGTCTAACTTGCAATCCGATCATAAGAAGTAAAAAGGCAAAAGAAAAATTTCTAATTCTTTCGCCTTTTACCTTTACTTAAATTGCCGTTCTAGACAGCCTCTTTCTTTCGGGTGGACTTGTCGCCCAGTTTCTGGAACAGACCCCACTCGACTTGCTCTTCCATGTCTGCTTCAACACCAGCAAACACATCCCGGAAGAGAGTCCGAGAACCATGCCAGATGTGCCCAAAGAAGAACAGAAGTGCAAACACCGCATGACCGAAGGTAAACCAACCTCTTGGACTGGTACGGAAAACACCGTCAGAGTTTAGCGTTTCGAGGTCGAACTCGAATCCTTCACCCAGTTGAGCCTTCCGGGCATACTTCTTAACCTCGGCTGGGTCATCAAAGGTTTGACCATCCAGAGCGCCGCCGTAGAAGCTAGCTGTGACGCCACTCTGCTCAAAGCTGTACTTTGATTCTGCCCGACGGAACGGGATGTCCGCACGAACCACACCATTCGCATCGGTCAAGATGACGGGGAAAGTTTCAAAGAAGTTGGGCAGACGACGAACCGTCAACTCCCGACCTTCACTATCCTTAAACACCGGATGACCGAGCCAAGACTGAGCAATGCCATCACCCTTGTTCATTTGACCCGTGCGGAACAGACCCCCTTTGGCAGGAGAGTTGCCTACATAGTCATAGAAAGCCAGCTTCTCTGGAATGGCTGAGTAAGCTTCTGACAAGCTTGCTCCTGATGCCAAGCTAGCTTGAGCGCGGCGATCGATTTCCTGTTTGAAGTAACCCTGATCCCATTGATAACGGGTTGGGCCAAACAACTCAATCGGAGTGGATGCACTACCGTACCACATCGTACCTGCCACAACAAAAGCGGCAAAGAACACGGCAGCAATACTGCTAGAAAGTACGGTTTCAATATTCCCCATCCGCAGCGCTTTAAACAGCCGCTCCGGTGGTCTGACGGTCAAGTGAAATAAACCAGCAATAATGCCGACAATCCCTGCTGCAATGTGGTGAGCCACAATGCCGCCAGGGTTGAATGGGTTAAACCCTTCTGGTCCCCAAGATGGCGCTACGGGTTGAACGTGACCCGTAATCCCGTAGGGGTCAGATACCCACATTCCGGGTCCAAAAAGTCCGGTCAGGTGGAATGCTCCAAAGCCAAAGCAAAGCAGACCTGATAAGAACAGGTGAATGCCAAACATTTTTGGCAAATCGAGAGCGGGTTCGCCAGTCCGTGGGTCTCTAAAGAGTTCTAAATCCCAGTAAACCCAATGCCAACAAGCGGCTAAGAATAACAGACCAGAGAGAACGATGTGAGCAGCCGCAACGCCTTCAAATGACCAGAAGCCAGGGTCAACTGCGGTTGCCCCAGTAATGCTCCAGCCACCCCAAGACTCAGTGACACCCAAACGAGCCATGAAGGGTAGGACGAACATCCCCTGACGCCACATGGGGTTTAAAACTGGATCGCTCGGATCAAAAATTGCTAACTCATACAGAGCCATTGAACCAGCCCAACCTGCCACAAGGGCAGTATGCATGAGGTGTACAGCAATCAGGCGACCTGGATCATTCAGGACGACTGTGTGTACTCGATACCAAGGTAGTCCCATTGACTACGCTCCTCCTCAAATAGAGTTTTCTTTTCTTAAAGATGTTAGGTGCCGTTAACCGCCTAGACATCACCTAGTTAACTCTAGGCGAGACAACGGAGATTGTTGGACAAGACGCCCGTGTAACTGAAATGATGTTTAAAGAAGTGTAACTATTGTTAGAGACGATTGCAAGCGAATTTAAGAGTTCCGATCCCTGTCTTGGGATAGCTCCTCCCACTTTTTTGTAGGTAATTCCCTAATATTCGGCAGATAAAGGATTAGTTAAAGTCTGGGCGGTCGCCAAGCGTTCAATCGCTTGTTCGGCATCAATTAGGCGTTTCAGGACGACTTGACCAATGGTCTTCGCTGACTCCGAGTCGTTTTCTGGCATGGGTTTTACCTCGACCATGAGAACGGCATCTTCAACTCGATAGAGCCACAATTTTTCCCCTTGCTCTAAGATACAAAGGTTCATTTTCTGAATTTCCGGTTCGCGTCGCCAAGCATTTACGTTCCAGAGTCCGCCGAACTCCCAAACGCGACCGACCATCCAGCCATCAGATAGGAAGAAGTATTTCACAGACTTCGCTCGACACTTTTATGGGGCAATGAGGGAGGCAATCAGCTGACGAAGGGGCTGGTGATGCTGTTGCCTTAGAGGTAGAGCTGACCTGAGCTTTCTTCGTCGCCTTAACTCCCATGAACTGTGCCCATCATAACCTCAGATTTTGTAGCGTTTAACAAGCAATGCTTCTAAAGGCTCTCCAATTAAGCAATTGTCATGGGGGCGATCGCTCTATCCCTGTGTCTTGGTGTTAGGTCGTAGGTGGTAGGTTTTAGAGGAAAATGCAGCTCAAGACTTGGAAAGATTAGGATTTTGGGGAAATTCTAACTCCAAGACACGCCGCTCACCCTACCACCTCGCCACCTAAAATCTGCCACATTGACAGGACTGGGGCGATCGCTTCTGTGAAATCCTCCCAACTTAGAGCATTAGCGTAGCAGCACCTAGTACCTTGCTTTTCTCCCCCATTCCCCAGCAAGGCGAGAAATCTTGGCTTTAGTTCATCAGCACCGCTTGCTCTGATTTAATATCTTGACAGTACGTCTCATAAATCCCGTCCAGAAATTGCCATAAAGCCTTAGCTACAGTTTGAGCGGCTTGGATAACTTCTGCTAATTGTTCTTGCGTCGTCGCATAGCTTTCTATCAAGTTCACTGTTGATTCAGCGTGATATACATCAGCCGCTTGATGAACTGTAAAGAATTCATAATCTTTTGGCTCGCTCATATCATAGAAGCGCTGAAGTCCGTCAATTTTGACTGAAGCAATCTCAGGAATTTGTGACTCGTAGGCGTACAGCGCCGCTAAACCTGCGTAGAAGGGAGAATGAAGACAAACATTACGAAACGTGGATATTAGATCCACTGTTGATGGCAACATTTCTGTGGCTTTCAATCCAGATTCCGTAGCGCCTAAAGCTACAGCAAAATTTTGCCAAAGAGCTGGATGATTTTTCTCGCCTTGTTCCTCACTAATCAGATTTTCTAAAATCTCCTGTCTCACTGACAAATGAGGAGTGTTGTAATGGACAGCACTAATATAAGTTGGGAACGCTAAAACATGATGAAAATACTGTTCAGCGTAATGTTTCAAATGATTACGAGTCAGCTTCCCCTCTGTCCAGGCTAAATAAAAGGGGTGCTTAAGCAGATGATGCTCAGAGATAACGGTGTCTAATTGGAGGCGTTGGGTCATGTGGTTTCTCCTGATTCATATTCGATTGAACTGATTTTCTATGAAGTGGAAAATCTATCCTATTAGACCCCAGAGCTTGCTTATTGTCTAGAGGGCTTTTATACAAAGTCCTCACCGAGGGCGAATGTCCTACTTGTCTTAGATAAATATATGACTTGCCAGCTCAAGCTTTATCTTCTCGATAAAGCAGGAAGAGATACTCGACTCAGTTTCTCTTACCTGTGTTACGAACGTTGATAAACTTGCCGAGTAATTCAAACCAGAATGGAGCGCCCATCCCTATCGCTATAGTGGTTAGCAGTAACCCTGTGATAAACTTTACAAGTGTCCAAAGCCATCCTAACCAAGCTAACTCATCTGGCAAATTCCGGGGAGTTCTCCACTGCTCTTTTACATTAGAACTACTCCAACCCACTGGTAGGGAAGAGAAATCATCTAAGACTAAATCAATATTGTTTAAACAATCTTTTCTATTGACATCTTGAAGACATTGATTGTTATTTTCTACAATATTATCAGTGATTTTATTGATTATTTGTGGTAGGTTTTGACTTTTATAGAGTCTATTACTTATATTTAACGTATCTGCGTTAATGCCTACAGCAACTAATAAACCGATTAAAAAAGATACTCCTTTAGCATTCCGTTTATATACACCGGATGCTCGTTGCATCGATTCATCAAACCAGTTAGCAATTTCCTGTTGTAGCTTTTCAATTTCTTTATTATTTTTTGCGACTTGAAGTTGGGATTTTTCTGCCAAGTTTATGAGTGTCACCCGCAAGTCTTCCGGTAGTATACTTTTCAGAGAATTCTCATTAAGTGCTTGTTGAAAATCCGTCAAGCTTATCTCTAGTTTATCATGTAAACTTGATGAACCTTGAACGATATTCACGAGAGTCGTAGCGAAAGTCTCTGATGGAATATAGGAAGGTCCGCTAATTCGATAAGGATTTAACTTGCGTTTTATTTTTCCTGTCAAGCTTTTGGCTTCTTGGTCTTCCCTTAATTTTTCTGCCAAGCTTTTAGCTTCTTGGTTAAGAGATTTAATTAAGGGATGTTCGTAGACTGCTTTAACAAGCTCTTTGGTTTTAGCAATATCATTTCGGATATCGTCATTGGTAGTAGTTTGGGAGACTAGGGGTAGAGATAGAACATCAGAAGTGGTAGATATTCGAGTAGCTTCTTCTGAGAAAGGACTATCTTCAGCAGGTATAGGAGGAGATTCTTCAGCGTTTAAATTATCTGTCTTTTCTTCAGTTTTTACTATTCGACTTTGTACTTTATTTCCTCCATAAACTAACAACTCTATAGATTGCTGTAAATGTTTGGCTCTCCATTGTAAAAGCGTAGCCAGTATCTCCTGTATTTCAGAAGACAAGAGGCTGAGAATTAAATAAATAAAAATTAAACCAATTGCAACATTTAGAATGGAAGGTAGATTCATTTGATGAAGACCTCTTAAACTAGATGTTCGGAGTATTAATGATGCTCCACCATACCTGACAACTCAACTTCCAGTCAGCCGGATATCATAAAAAGTAATTGTTAATGCTTGGTTTAAGTCATGGCTCTCCAATCCTCAACAGAATTCCAAGACGCCTTTGATGTGATCGTCGTGGGTGCTGGTCACGCAGGATGTGAAGCAGCCCTGGCATCAGCGCGGTTGGGCTGTCGGACTCTGTTACTAACCCTCAACCTCGATAAAATTGCTTGGCAACCCTGTAACCCAGCAGTGGGAGCGCCTGCGAAGTCTCAGCTAACCCATGAGGTAGACGCCCTCGGTGGCGAAATTGGCAAAATAGCCGATCGCACCTACCTACAAAAACGGGTGCTAAATTCCTCACGGGGACCAGCCGTTTGGGCATTACGGGCACAGACGGATAAGCGGGAGTATGCCGCCCTAATGAAGGGGATTGTCGAGAACCAGGAAAACTTGACAATCCGTGAAAGCATGGTCACGGATTTGGTACTGGGTGCTAATGATGAGGTGATTGGCGTCGAGACTTATTTCGGCGTGGCATTCCAGGCTCCAGCCGTAGTGCTGACAACGGGGACTTTCCTAGGTGGGATTATCTGGGTGGGAAACAAATCGATGCCCGCCGGACGCGCTGGAGAATTTGCGGCAGTTGGTTTGACGGAAACCTTGAATCGGTTGGGCTTCGAGACGGGACGGCTGAAGACGGGAACTCCAGCACGGGTCGATAAGCGATCGGTGGATTACACTAACTTGGAACCTCAGCCTGGTGATGAAGAGGTACGTTGGTTTAGCTTTGACCCTGATGTATGGGTGGAACGGGAGCAGATGAATTGCTACCTTACCCGCACGACGAGTGAAACTCATCGATTGATTCGAGAGAACCTGCACCTGTCGCCAGTTTATGGAGGCTGGGTGGATGCTAAGGGACCGCGTTATTGTCCCAGTATTGAAGATAAAATTGTGCGCTTTGCTGATAAGGACAGTCACCAGATTTTTATTGAGCCAGAAGGGCGGGATATTCCAGAACTATATATTCAGGGATTCTCAACGGGGTTGCCGGAGGGGTTGCAGTTACAGATGTTGCGAAGTCTTCCTGGATTAGAAAATTGCGTGATGCTTCGCCCCGCCTATGCTGTGGAGTACGACTACCTCCCCGCAACCCAGTGCTACCCCACCCTGATGACCAAAAAGATCGAAGGGCTATTCTGTGCTGGGCAAATTAACGGCACTACGGGTTATGAAGAAGCAGCTGCTCAGGGTATTGTCGCCGGAATCAATGCCGTGCGATATGTTCGGCATCAGGAAATGGTCGTGCTTCCTCGCGAGGAGAGCTATCTGGGCACGTTGATTGATGATTTGTGTACGAAAGACTTGCGAGAGCCTTACCGAATGTTGACGAGTCGTTCTGAGTATCGGCTGCTGCTGCGATCGGATAATGCGGATAGGCGTCTGACACCGTTAGGGCGGGAGTTAGGGCTGATTGATGACCGACGTTGGAACTTATACACACAGAAGCAAGCCAAAATTGCATCTGAAAAAGAGCGACTTCAGGAAGTTCGGGTGAAGGAGCATGATCAACTGGGAGTGGCGATCGCATCTGACACCCAGCAAAAAATCAAAGGCTCAATTACACTAGCTGACTTGCTCAGACGCCCCGGATTCCACTACGCCAATCTAGATCGATATGAACTGGGGAATCCGGAACTCAATCAGCAGGAACGAGAAGGTGCGGAAATTGACATCAAGTATTCTGGTTACCTCCAGCGCCAGCAAAACCAAATTGATGCCATTTCCCGCCAAGTACACCGACAGCTACCGCCTGATTTAGATTACGCAACTATTGAAACCCTATCGAAAGAATCTCGCGAAAAGCTCACAAAGGTAAAACCCTTAACTATTGGTCAAGCGTCCCGAATCGGGGGCGTTAATCCAGCGGATATTAATGCTTTGCTGATTTACCTAGAACTGCGATCGCGCGGTGTTGGGGTAGCGATCGCGCACTAACTGAATGCATGATTTAGAACAAAAGTCAATATGAAAGAGCATCTCAGTCTGAATTGCTTAGATGCTCTTATCAGGTGTGAAATTAATTCCATGCTGGTTAGCTCAAGGGGACTGAAATCTTTATTTAGCAAGCGTTTAGTCCTCTTTAGAGGCTTTAGCTATGGGTCAGGGACTAAAGTCGCTGGCAGATAAGTAGGCTGATACAAGATGTAACCCCACATTTAGAGTTAAAATTTGCGGTGTTAGAAGAATAGAAGATGCGAACAGGACATTAATCTTATAGAAAGCTGGTGAATCAGGGTGTATATTGATTCAATTTCGCGAATTTTATCTCCTAATCAGGTATTTGACTGCTAATCTATAGCGACAGGAAATACCTTAAAGCATCTTAATTAATTCTGTAGCCACGAGTGTGAGCAATCCATGTCTCAGGAAGTCAGCACTAACCCAAGGGCAAGTAAGCCGTTGACCAGTTCCAATTCAATCCAGCCCTGGTCGGCAGAAGCCTCTGCCGATAAGTTGATGGATGAATTGTTTTCTGACATCGACCGGATTTTGGACGGGGGCAGCAGGTTACCAACCGAACCTGCCAAGCCAGAATATGTGTCCTTGCAGCCGATTGTGATTCCACAGATCGCTATGCCCCCGGCTGTAATACCACCCCAAGAACTGGAAGAACAGCCAAGCCCTGAGCCAAGTGAAACCCCTACTACACCAGTTGAACCCTTAGAGCGTCGTGTAGATAACACAGCCAGCGCTCCTGTTAAGCGGTCGGGCTGGTCGATTGAAAAACTCCTCTTGGCGCTCGGTATTACTTCTCTAGTAGTGACGCTGGCGCTGCTTTTGGCAAACCAACAAAAGCTGACTTGGCCCGGGTCGGGAAATTCCTCTAGTTCATCCTCTGTTGGTGAGAACAGCCAGCTCTCAGCATCGGATTCTCAGTTCGTTAGCTATATGCTGCGATCGCTGCAAGTAATCGATCACAGGAGCAAAACTAAGCAAAATACGACAGCGACCGCTAGTGCAGCTGGTACTACCAACCAGTCTTCAGCTAATCTACAATCACTGCCTACTACTGGTAATCGCCTCTTGGGTTCTAACCAGCCACCGACTGTCCTTGAGAGGGTGTACATTCCGGTTTATCCGTCTCAATCTCCTGCGCCTCCAGCTGCAAGCCAACCGACGGTAAGACCTTCAGTACAAGCGGCAGCGCCTGTACAAAGACCTCCGGCACAAGTACAAGCGGCAGCGCCCGTACAAAGACCTCCGGCACAAGTACAAGCGGCAGCGCCTGTACAAAGACCTCCGGCACAAGCACAAGCGGCACGACCCGCACAAAAACCTCCGGCACGAGCACAAGCACCCTCACCCGTAGCAAGACTTTCTCCACCGCCAGCGGCACTGCCTCCAGCACCAGCACCAGCAGCCCCGCCTCCAGCACCAGCCCCTGCCGCTCCTTCCTTACCGGATTCGTCGTCACAAGCAGCTGCTGTTAAACATACCCTGGTAGGGTTGCTAGAGTTAGGCGATCGCTCGGCGGCGTTGTTTGAAGTTAATGGTGTCACCCAACGCTTTAATATTGGCGAATCGATTGGCAATAGCGGCTGGACTTTAGTCTCTGTGGCTAACCAGGAAGCCGTTATTCGACGCAATGGTGAAGTTCGCTCGGTTTACGTTGGACAAAAGTTCTAAATTCCCTTTTTGGGTTTGAGAGCGATCTGCTTTTCCTTGAGAAGGGCGATCGCTTTTTTGTTGATAGGCGCTGGAATGCGATCGCCTTCATGATTCAACCTCT
>DATNQT010000084.1:0-3604 GCA_036703885.1 Candidatus Sericytochromatia bacterium | reverse complement strand
GGTGCGCCGATGACGTTCCCCTTGCAGCAACCCATCAATGCCCTTTTACTGATTAGCTTTTTCGTCGCGAGTGGCTATCTCCTCGTCACGCCAGAAAATCTTTCAATATTCCTAGGTCTAGTTGGCATCTCCCTTGTCCTCGGCGTGTTGTTTGTCCTGCCGATTGGTGGGGGCGATATGCCAGTGGTGATTTCGCTGCTAAACTCCTACTCTGGATTAGCCGCGAGTGCTGCTGGTTTTGTGGTGATGAACAATATGCTAATCATCGCTGGAGCATTGGTCGGGGCGTCGGGAATCATCCTGACCCAGATTATGTGTAAAGCGATGAACCGCTCCTTGACAAGTGTACTATTTGGTGCGTTTGGAGGCGGTGGAACATCGGGTGCTGCGGGTGCTAGTGGTGGTGGCAACCAGGATAAGACAGTCAAGAGCGTCGATCCAGAAGAAGCGGCGATGATGTTGGGATATGCTCGCTCAGTGGTGATTATTCCTGGTTATGGCATGGCAGTGGCTCAAGCACAACATTCAGTGCGTGAGTTAGCTGACCAGCTAGAAGGGAAAGGCGTCGAGGTAAAATACGCTATTCACCCCGTCGCGGGTCGGATGCCGGGACACATGAATGTGCTACTAGCAGAGGCGAATGTGCCTTATCCTCAGTTGTACGATATGGATGACATCAATCCCCAGTTTGAAGAAACCGATGTGGCGCTGGTGATTGGTGCGAATGATGTGGTTAACCCAGCGGCACGCAGCGATGCGGGTAGTCCGATTTATGGGATGCCAATTCTAGAGGTGGACAAGGCTAAACACGCGATCGTGATTAAGCGAGGCATGAGTACGGGCTTTGCTGGTGTCGATAATGACTTGTTCTACAAGGACAAAACTATGATGCTGTTTGGCAGCGCTAAGGATGTAGTGGCGAAACTCGTTTCTGAGGTGAAGCAACTCTAAGGGATTTTAGTGCGATCGCTAATCTAAAATCGTTCGGATAGCTCAATGGGTGCGTAGCTTGCTTTATGAGTTTGATACTTCTAAAGCAAGCTATTTTTTTTGACTTTTTATCGCCCGATGACATCTGCCTAAAAGAGGACAACTTATTTTTTACTTTAAAAATGTTAAAAAATGGTAATTACATTATTAACATTAGGCGGTTCTCAAGCTACTTTAGGCTCACTCCTTATCTGAGAAAAAATGCGATAGGTATCGCTATTGTTGCCTGACATATTTACCAAGGTGAATTGCACATTATCGGTATAAATTGTTAGTGTAACTTTGAGAACATCTAAAAAATTAATCAGCCATTTACAATCAGATTCTGGCAGGCTTTCATAGTGCTGAATCAACTTGGCTATGCAACATTCTAGATGAGTGTAAGATGAGGGGCACAGCAAAACAATTTTGAGCAGAAGAATTGCTAAGGTCAAGGCGTTGTCGTGCGTGGCTAATAAAATGAACAGTGAAGAAGGATTTTTCTGATTTGTTGTTGTTAAATACTCAATCACCCGATTACAGGTTCTCAGAAGTAGATGATTATCCCAGGTCTTTTCCTGGTGGGTTTCATAGAGAAACTCTAGCTGTTTAGACAGTTGGGTTTTTATTGTGTTGGATAAATCTTGGTTATCTAGAAAAAACAGTAAATAGTTGAGGAGGCTTTGTTTAAAATCTGAGTAGCAAAGGTCTTGAGTTTGGTTAATAAATATATTAGCTAAACTTGTATAACTGAAAGTACCGCGTTTTTGCAATATTTTTTGAATTAAATGCACTACCTCATCGCCGAGAATTGTTGGGTTTGGTGAGGTGTTCTGTTGGGAAACGGCTAAAGGAGAACGAGCCGTGTACATAGCTAGCTGAAATTTAAATTGCTCTTTGAGTTGTTCACAACGGGTTCGAGCGGCTTCTCGCTGTTGCTTTGGTTTTCTGGCATCAACTGACTGCTCTACTAGCAAGTAAGAACTGTAGCGATCGCTCCAGTGGTCTTGATTGTCGAATTTTGCAATAAATATCTTTAGTTCTTTATAATCGTGGCTGTGGACAAAGTTGCCGCGCCAGAGTTTCAAGCGTTTAAGAGTAACAGAGGATGTGGGTTGAGCGTCCAAGGACACAGAAAGCAGTCGCACTAATTCTTGTATGTACTGTTCTTGTCTGGCTGCCGTCCAGTTATTGACTAGGATATAAATTGACCGTTTGAAGGTATTAATAAAGGTTTTTTCGTGATCTAAAGAAGCAATATACTCTAGTGCTTGGCGAGGTATTGAATTAACCGCAGGAGCAGGCTCAATAAATAAATACTTAAACTTCTCTAAAACTGACTCAGGCGTGCTTGTCTTGACTTCCTCTAGGAAAAGGGAGGAAATTATTTCCTGTGCTTGTGGAAGAGAAAGATTCTGGGGCAACTTATTTAACTTGACGAAGCTTGCCTTTGGAGGCTCATCGGGTAAGGCTTCTGTGAGATCGGTCGGGTTGGCAACTTTAGAGTGAACACTTGTAACTTGGGGAGAAATGGTTGTAGATGCCATGAGCTATTCCTGAGAGTCTATGCCGTTAGTATGAGAGATTTCTTGGCATCGCTTGGTGACGGAAGAGCCTATGAGAGGATGATGTTATCTCTTGTACTGAGTGAGGTGAAGTCCCTAAACGCTGTGATGTGGCTCACACAGTTAAAACCCATAGCTTATGGAGAGGACGATCGCACGTCACATAAGAGTGGTGGGGAAGATCACCCCTAAGGCGTGCAGAGTACTTTTGTTAAGGGAAATCTCAGTGAAGAGAGGAACAGGACGCCAGCCTAGTCTTAGTGCTTGCAAAAGGTTATGAATCAGTTCTGCTTGGTAGCTCTACGCTTATCGCAGTGGGTAAGGGCTTCCAGATAATCGCTCTATGAGAATGCGATCGCATTTTGAATAACTCAAGGGAGATGCGATCGTACCCTTTTCGTAGGCAGGGATAGCACAAGATTAGGGCGTGTTTTAAAACTATTCGATCCCCCCTGCCCCCCTTAAAAAGGGGGAACTGAGTTCTTCAAAGTCCCGACGCCGCAGTCAGCTATGACGACTTCGCGTGGAAGCCCTTAAAAAGGGGGGAACTGAGTTCTTCAAAGTCCCCCTGTCTTGCTCGAAGTTTTGGGGAAGCAAAGCTACACCCTTGCATTCGAGCGCTTTTTAAGGGGGATTTAGGGGGATCTTCTTTAAGGGGGATTTAGGGGGATCTTCAGCGAGAGGTTTTGTGATCTTACGCGATGGTGTCCTTACCGTAGATGGGACAACCTATAAAGCCAGTGCCATATTAAAGGAGATTGATTTTACTTTTGGTATTGCATCATGGCAGAACCTTGGGCAACGTTGGGAGTTGTACTGATTGACTCGGTATTTAAGGAAGTTCTGCTGAAAATCGGCAAGCAGGCATTAGAAGATTACCTCAAAGATTTCTTCAAGGACTGCATTAAGCAAGGTGTAGCGTCGGCAAAGCCGGAGGCATTAAAAAAAGCTCTGGGTGAAGCCCTACAGCAATTTTTGAAGCTAGTCGAGGATGAACTTGAACTCAATTGCGATCTTAGCGGGGCTGAAATTAGAGACGGCTACGAAATACGGATTGAGAAGTTTCTCCG
>DATNQT010000083.1:0-4034 GCA_036703885.1 Candidatus Sericytochromatia bacterium | reverse complement strand
AATCGCCTGTTCAACCACATCGAGGAGCCTTGCCTGAAAGCCGATTTGTTCCTCTGCCCGCTTGCGCTCTGTGATATCTGTGGAAATACCACAGATAGCGTTAGGAATGCCTTTTGTGTCGAACAGCGGAAACTTAACACTAATGACTGTGTGCAGTCCACTCTCTCTGGGCAACACTTCCTCCCGTACCAGGGGAGTAAGGGTATCGAGTACCTCTTGGTCGTTAGCCCGTAATTCGTCAGCAACTCTCGTTGGTAAGAACTCGTAGTCAGTCTTACCAATTACCTGCTCTCGACTGAAGCCCGAACACCTTTCCGCTTCTGGATTAACCAACAGGTATCGACCTTGGAGGTCTTTGAGGTAGATAGAAACAGGGGATTTATCAAGAATTGCTTGAAATCGAGCTTCGCTCTCCTTGAGTGCTGCTTGTGCCTGCTTAATCTCTGTAATATCCCGCCCTTCAGGAACCAGCAGCACTACCTGCCCTGTCTCATCCTTTATCGGCTTAAGGGAAAAGTCAAAGGCGTGTAGAGAGCCATCAGCACCCGGAAGCTCCACTTCATACCGTACAAACTCTCCTGTTGCCGCTCTAGTAATTGCCGCTTGCAACTGTGCCTGAATTGTCGCGGAGAAATTCCAGCACGACATCTCCCAAAAAGGTTGTCCGATAACGGTATCAGCTTCGCTGCCAATGAAGTCGAGGGTGGCTTGGTTTGCCTCCAGGAAAATCCCCTCCGGTGTCAGCAACCCCATGAGCTGGAATGTGTTGTTAAAGATAGCGCGGAATCGCCTCTCACTTTTGTGTCGTGCCGCCTCTGCAAGTTTTCGTTCGGTAATGTCGAGCGTGCTACCGACAACGCGCACTGCCTTACCGCTTGCATTTCTAACAATTAGTCCTCTATCCCAGACATATTGATATGACCCGTTTTTGTTGAGAATTCGATATTCGGCGGCGAATTCGGTTTGGGTTGCTAGGGCGTGTCTTACCTCGTTGCGAACGCGCTCTTTATCATCGGGATGGATGCACGAAGTCCACCAATCGGGTGTTGGGAGTACTTCTTCAGGACGATAGCCTAAAACATCAAACAGACCCTGAGTTCTGTCAATGGTGCGTCTGGCTATATCCCAGTCGTAAATTATGCTATTCAGAGTACTGGCTGCTAGTTGCCAGCGATCGCTTACTCCCTGTAGCTCGGATTGTAATTCTCTCAACGCCGTGCTAACTTCAGCAATGGCTGTCACCGTCAATTCCGGCAGGTAGGTTTGAGTAAGCGCTTCACTCCGCTCGGCTTGCATTTCGCCAACACGCTCTCTAAGCGCTTGCAGCCTCAAAAGCAAGTTGTCCAAATTCATACCGATTCTCCTGGTGAAGGCTTGGCTGCGCTAGGCTTGAATCTCAAGGTTCGTGCGGGTAGCGTTCCCCAATAAGCTAGCTTCTAAAACCGCAAGGCGCTCTCGTTGTTGCCTCACATTGAAGGTGTCTGGCGTGGAGTTGAGCTATTTGTTGCTTGAGAGGTTCTAACTCGCTCCACAACTTTTTGAGTTCAACAGAGTCCTTCTGACTCGCTTGTTTCAACTACAACAATGGTTCACGGGCAGTGTTTTTATTGCCCTTCCAGAGCGTAAATAGTAGGCAAAGGTCTATCAGTTATTGTCAATCAAGAGAAACCTCTCCTAAAAGTTAGAAAGACTAAAAATGTTATCAAGTCATAACATATAATTTTTCCTTCTGCCAACTATTGTTGAAAATCGTTACGATTATGGATAAATGGGTTAAATAAAGCAATTTACACCGATTTTAAACCCAGGCAAAGCAAGCACTGGCTATAACTAACCAGTAAATCTTGAAAAAATTTGGAAGGAAGTTTGGTAACAATGGATTGCCGTCACATTCAATTTTGCGATCGCAAGTCTGACATCGATTACGACCAACTCCAGGAACTGTTTGGCCTAGGAGCGTTTTGGGCAAAAGACCGAAAAATCGAGGATTGGAAAGTGGCGATCGCTAATAGCGAACCCGTTATCAGTGTTTGGGATAGCAGGAAGCTAATCGGATTTGCCAGAGCCACCTCAGATGGTATTTACCGGGGAACCATCTGGGATGTTGTCATTCACCCAGATTACCAGGGCGCGGGGCTGGGGAGGAAGTTGGTAGAAACGGTGCTAAGTCATCCTCGGATGAGCCGAGTAGAGCGCGTCTACCTAATGACTACCCATCAACAACGTTTCTACGAACGCATTGGGTTTGAGTGTAACTCCACAACCACAATGGTGTTGCATAACCAGCCCCTATCTAGTCCTATACCAACGCCTGCTCTACAGACTCAGGAGTAGCCCTAGGCATAGAACACTGAAGGCGAGTGACGTTTTCGGTGGCAGCATCAGCGAAGTCTTCGCTGGAAACTGCCACCAATTCCAAGCGTCCCTGCATCACTTCCACGAGGGTTTGAACCATTAATAAATTTAGCCCAGGCGGAATTTGGGGCGCTTGACTTGACTGCGCCTGTATTTCAGGTGTTGTGGAGAGTAAATCCACCGCTTCACTCCAAATGGGGGTTGGAGATTGGATATCAATCCAGATCTGAACCTCTTCCGACTCAGGAGAGCAAACAGCAGATACGTGAATGCTACCGCTTTCCATCCGAGCAATAGACGTGTCCACAATACCCACTAGCACCTGCTGGAAACGCCGTTGGTCGGCTAGAACGTAGATTTCTGGGTCGGGAGGAACGATTTTGAATTGGAGATTGCTATTAGCTGCCTGCATATGTGTCAGAGTGTGCAGACTCTCAAAAACTTTTGTCAACGGTAGGCAGTTAATCTCCAAACGGGTTTTACCGTGTTCAATTTTTGACACGTCAGTCAGTTCGGTTAAAAGCTTTACCATCTTCAAAGCTGAGATATTTGCCTGAGCAACAAATTCTCGCGCTTCCTCAGGAGAGTCACACAAATCGTTTAAAATTAGCTGATGCATACCAATTAGACTGCTGAGGGGCGATCGCAACTCATGAGAAGTCCGTGCCAAAAACCCTGATTTAAACTGGTTCATTTCCTTCGCCATTTCGTAAGCCAGTTGGGTTTGCTTGAGTTCCTCCTTAAGAGGCTCAATGTTTTCCCGCTCTACAGCCAGTTGAGCTTGCTTGAGTTCCTCCTGAGGAGGCTCAATGTTGCCTTGAGCTGCCTCTTCAGGCGAAGATACCGTTGAAACCTCAGTTTTTTTGAGCAAGCCAGTGAAACGGCTCGCTAAAAACCCCAACCCTACTCCTACTATTAGATAGTTCAGCTCCATTCCGCCCATGCTTGTTAACTAGAATTAGATCTAAAATCTGTCTCTAGATTTTGCAAAAGTCAAATTTCCTTCAAGCATAACGGGTTTTTCAAAGAGCTTTCAGGGCGGTGCTCCCGCTCCTAAAACCTACCACGGATCGAGTGAACTTCGACAAGCTCAGTTGCCGCACTTCGGGTCGAGCCTCAGTGACTTCGACGAGCGCTCAGTCGAGTCGTCGAGACCTCGCCGAACTCCTACACCTAACACCTTAACCGGATACCCCCTTGCTCGCTTTGTCCCTAACCCCTACCCTCGCTCGCTAACCAACCGCACACTGCCCTGGCGCAAGATTTCCCAACCGCTACTCGTCCATTTTGCAACGGTAGAAGGGACACCAAGCGTTATAGCTTGGGCGGATTCTAATTCACTAGACTGAAGCGTCAAAACATTAGGAAACTGCGCCTCAATTTCTGCCATCGTCTGCAACGGCGGCTGACCTGATCGATTAGCGCTGGTGGTGGCTAAAGGGCCTGTCTGAGACAAAATAGCGATCGCAATACTGGAGTTGGGCACTCGCACCCCAATCGTTGTTGGGTCAATTGGGTTCATCGCCATAGGAACCTGATCTGAGGCAGGTAACACTAAAGTTAGTGCCCCCGGCCAGTGTTGCAAGGCAACTTGCTGCCAAATCTCCAACTCAGCAGCAGTACCTGACACAAATGGCAATAAAGACTCTGGAGATGCCCCCATCAAAATCAAGGGTTTC
>DATNQT010000082.1:0-3416 GCA_036703885.1 Candidatus Sericytochromatia bacterium | reverse complement strand
GAACATTACCCCCTTAGCAGGGTTAGCAACACTCTTGCGAGGGTTCTCCAATATTTTACGGGGAATTGATACAGCGATTTTTGCCCTAGTTTTTGTCTCAATTGTCGGCTTAGGCCCATTTGCCGGGGTATTGGGAGTTGCGTTTCACACAACAGGTTCGATGGCAAAACTTTATACCGAAGTGCTGGAAACCATTCCCCCCGAACCCATTGAAGCGATTGAGGCAACAGGAAGCGATCGCCTCCGCACCTTTGCCTTTGCCGTATTGCCCGAAGCTTTGCCAGGACTGATTGGCGTAACGCTGTATCTCTGGGAATTTAACGTTCGCTCTTCAGTAATTTTGGGTATCGTTGGTGCTGGAGGTATCGGTTACGAACTACTTGTTAGTTTAAAACTGCTCGATTTTCCCCGCCTTACTACTATCCTTATCTTGATTTTGACAATGGTTAGCTTGATTGATGCCCTTAGTGCCTACCTACGGCAACGCTTAACCTAGGCTGAATGGCACTGACTTATAGCAAAGTGCTGAGTGCTGAGTAAAAACATAGTATTTTTAGGGTGCGAGGGCGCTCAACACTCTCCTAACCTATGTGACTACTGCTATAAGAACTCTGCCCACCCCTTTAAGCCCTTGTGCAGGGGGCTTGGGGGAGGCACTGGGTCCCCAATAGGGGGTTTGGGGGAAAGTCCCCCAAGCAGGGTTTTTTAGGGCGGACGACTACTTTTCGCTTAAGTCAGTGACATTTAACCTAGGCTAATCAACCCCAAAATAGTACAACTAAAATTCATCTTAATGCTTCCCTCACGCTCTAATCGATTTGCCAATTTGTTCAATAACGCTATCGCCTACCTGTTCGTGTTGCTAACCGTTATTGTCACCGTACTTTCCCTGGCAGGGTACTTTGGGAAACTAAATATGTATCTGGAGGTTCTAACTAATTTCAGGCATCAATATCTATTGCTTGGATTAGTTTTTTTCTTCTTTTTCCTTCTTACTCGTCATAGACTAGGGTTGATAGTGAGTCTGTTGTGTCTATCGATCAACTTGATAGAAATTGTGCCTTGGTATATTCCTCAAATTAGGGCTAGTAATTCCAATCCAGGGCAAACAATGCGGCTATTTTTATTCAATGTCTTACATCAAAACACCCGGTATGCTGATGCCATATCGTTAGTAAACAAAGAAGTGCCTACTGTTGCAGCTTTTTTAGAAGCAACTCCTCCGTGGCCCGATGAACTAGCCGTTTTGCAGAAGACTTTACCGTACCATTTCAGTGCCAAGAAATTGCAAATTGAAATATATAGCAGTCTACCCTTAAAAAATACCTCAATTAAACAATATGGAAATTATCGGGGTCTGGTAGTGTCGAATTTAACAGTCGGTGCAAAAGAAATAACATTTATTGCTACCCATACCTATCCACAGTTGTACTTTGGCAAAGAGGGATTTGAGTGGCGTAATCAACAGCTAGAAGGTATCGGTGACTACTTTAGGCAAATTCAGAAACCTGTCGTATTAATCGGCGATTTGAACGTTACCGTGTGGTCTCCGTCTTACAAGAGTACGATCCAACGCTCTGGATTGCATAATGCTCGTGCCGGATTTGGTATTTTACCTACACTATCAGCATTGTCCCCTCAAACGCCCTGGTTAGCGGTTCCGGTAGACCATTGCTTAGTCAGTCCAGATATTCGAGTTCTAGATTTTAGAACGGGTCCAGCTATTGGTTCCGACCATCTACCCATCATTACTGATGTAATGCTTCCGGCATCCTGATTGGATGAAGAATGTTCAACAGCTTGTAAAAATGCTCACCATTGAAAAGCTTACAAAGTCCTACGACCGTGGCGCGATCGCTCTTAAAGATATCAGCTTTGCCATTGAACCCCACACGTTTACAGCAATTTTGGGACCGAGTGGTGCTGGCAAGACAACGCTGTTGCGCTGCATTCTCCAACTGTTGCGACCTGATCAAGGTCAGGTATGGTTTCAGGAACATGACTTGACAACGTGTTCGGCAAAAGAATTGCGTCAAGTTCGCGCTCAAATTGCCACGGTTGCTCAACAATTTAACCTAGTTCGCCGCCGCAGTGCTTTGGAGAATTGCCTGGGAGGACGCTTGCAGGAGTTGTCCTTGTGGCGCTGCTTACTGGGGCTTTTTCCAAATAGCTTGCTGCGTGAAGGAATGGCAGCTTTGGAACGAGTACAACTGCTGGATGTGGCGTTTCAACGTGCCGATCGCCTTTCAGGAGGACAGCAGCAGCGAGTGGCGATCGCTCGTGCCTTAACGCAAGGGGCATCTTTAATTTTGGCTGATGAACCCATTGCCAGTCTCGACCCAGAAACCGCCCATACCATTTTAGGTTTATTGCGATCGCTGTGTGCCGAAGAGGGATTGACGGTCGTCTGTAATCTCCATCAAGTTGAACTGGCAAGGCAGTATAGCGACAGAATTCTCGGCATTCAAGCAGGAAGACTTGTGCTGGATATACCGACTAACCAGTTAAGCGATTCAGATGTCAATCGCATCTATAAGTGATCAGGAAGTTAATGCCGAAACGAACAACAGGAGCGCTCGCTTTCCCGTCCCCAAAGCCAAGTAAATGGGGAGCATCCCAATGAGAGCAAAATATATTTTTCTTTCTCAGTAGTGTCCCCCTTGTCTTCAAGAGTCTCCGAGAGTCCCTTCTCAAAACTCTTTTTGCAACGTCTGGGATGCACCCAGTTAATGCTTCCAGTCAAAAGGATTGAACCAGTTTCTTGACAGTGTTATCAAGAGTCTTAATCCTCTAAAAGAGTCTTGGTCCCGTAAAGATATCCTTAAAGATATCCACAAGTCCTTCTTCTTTATAGTCCTTAAACTCACCAGCATCAAACCAGATTCCATAACAGATCGGACATTTTTCATACCAAAGATGAGTCTGTTTAGGGTCAACCATTTTAGTCATCAGAGTGCGACATTTGGGGCAATCGATATTTCCAATTGCATCTAACTTAGTGCCTGTTTTTGGGTCGCCGATGTCTATGGTTTCAGAACCTTTCGTTTTCTTAAGCGTTTGAGCTTCCAGTGAATCAAACCAGATTCCTTTGCAGTGTGTGCAGCGGTCTACTTCAATATCTGCATAAACAACCGCTTCTAGGGTTCCTTCACATTTGGGACAGTGCATCTGACTCATTTGGCTAAACCATGTTATTTCTATGAAGATGGCGCTAGTTTAGCAGTTCTTTAGGAGTAGTAACAAAGCATAAGTTACGTTTGGGAGTAGAGAGGCGCTCGCTAATCCGAAAACTTTGCACTATCGCGAAAGTGTTGCAGTTCTAACCCCCAACGAAAAAAGCCAAATCAATTAATCCAACTGAGCAATCTGTTGAGCAAACCAAAGTGCTGCACTGATATTGGTTCCTTCACTCAGAT